>NZ_LROR01000023.1:0-65785 GCF_001675205.1 Clostridium coskatii
GGATGCTACTGGTAATAAGTTTATTGGAAAATATGATATTAATTTAGCTTAAATATTAGGGGTGAAGCAGAGATGCTGAACCTTATACTATATAAAAATCAAGCTCTCTGAGTTTTCGAGAGCGTACATTTTAATAAACAGGGGTATATAAAATGTCCCTTCCATAATGAAAAAACACCTTCCCTATCTATTAGGTTTTTTCCAGATGCAAACAAATATAAATTTAAATGTTTTGGTTGTGGAGAAGTAGGGGATGCAATAGACTTTATAGAAAAATTAAAAAATATAACATATAACCAAGCCCGGGAGTATTTGAGACTTACAGTTGAAAAAAGTGTTCAAGAGCAGCAGACTGAAAAAATAAAAAGATATATAGATTGGCAAATAAAGAAATTTGATTTGAAAGAGAACCTTATAGGTTTGTTTCCATTTACAAACGATAAGGGCGAAATTGCATACTTCAAAGCCAAATTCAAGAACGATAAAGGCGAGAAACGGCTTTCTTACTATCATATCGAGGACGGTAAGGTAATTAATAAGCGTGGATGTGAGGAACTCCCATATAACCTGTATAATGCCATACAAGGCATTAAAAATGGAAAAGTAATAATTATATGTGAAGGTGAAAAAGATGTAAATAACCTTAACTCTGTACTTAAAAAAAATGATTATGTTGCCACCAGTGTTAAAAATGTAAAAAATTTGTCTATGTATGAAAATGCATACTTATACATTTGCGGTGATACCGGAGAAGCCGGAGAAAAATATAAGTGGTCCATATATAAAAAACTATTTAGTTCAGCCAAGTCATTCAAATTTATAAACCTCCCAGGTATAAAATCCATGGGGGACAACAAAGATGTTACAGACTGGTTAGATGCTGGACACGATAAAAGGGATTTACTAAATGCTTTTAATAGGTCCTTAGATTTAAAAAATAAATATGAGTTGCAGCAAGATTCTTTGGGAATTTATAAGACCGTTTTAACTAGGGACAATAATGAGAAAAAAATATACATGACTAACTTCAATATAGTAGATGCTACGGCTATACACTATGTAAATGAAGATGTGGAAGGTATAAAGCTTTCTATAAAAACATCTTTTGGCAGCATAATTGAGAAGATGGATTATGTAAGCGTGTTTGATGATCCAAAGTCATTTAGAAATTTTCTTGGTTCTATGGACCTTATATTTAAAGGAAAAGTTGACGATTTAATGACTTTAAAGGCATGGATAAACAAATATTTTGCTCTTGAAAAATCCAAAGTTTATTCAGGCACCAGATTTGTACTTGAGAATGATGATATTAAACTTGTCACAAAAGACGGGATGATAACCAGTAAAGGTGTAGATCCAAAAATAAAAAGTGATGGCGGTACAGCTATTAAAATTATAAACATAAAGCCTATAGAAAAGGAAGAACTCAAAGAGCTTCAAAAATATTTATTTGAGTTTGCACCAAAGAAAATAAGTTATTCTATTATAGGCACTGTAATTAACAATTTTGCAATAGCTCAAGCTATGGAGCTAAATATAAGTTTTCATCATTTACTATTGGCGGGTGAAAGTGGCGGTGGCAAAAGTACAGTAATGGAAAATGTTATTGCTGCTATCTTAAACTATCCAAAGGATGATATTAAATCAATAGGGTTAACTACTCCGTTTGCTATGGAGAAAGCTTTAAGTGAAGGAAATTATTCAATTTTGTTTGAAGAATTTAAACCAAGCGAAATGAATGAATATAAGAAAAAAATGATAAGTGAGATTCTAAGGAATTCTTATGATAGACATACTATTGATAAGGGTAACAGAAATTTAAAAAGTAATACAGTATTTGCACTTACAAGACCACTTATATTAGCCGGAGAGCAAACTTTCGTCAATAATGAAAAAGCATTAAATGAGAGGTCGTGTATTATTTACTTTTCTAAAGGCCAAAGGACTAAGGAACATACTATTGCTATGAATTGGATAATAGAGCGTCAAGATATTTTAAATAAACTAGGTAGGAGCTTGATTGATGTAGCCTTGAAGATGTCTGTAGAAGAATATAAAAATCTTAGAGATATTGAGGCCAATAAGATTGAAGGGTTAAAAGATAGACCGTTAAATACTGCAATTAATATCTGCACTGGAGTTGCTATATTAAATAAGTTACTTAGTAAATTTAGTTTAGAATATATACAAGGATATGAAACTTTAGTTGTAGAAAATATTAAAAATGAAATTTTGGACAATGAAGAGGAATCATCTTCTGAAGTTGAAGAAATATTGAAACTTTACGACCAGATTGTTGGTGACGATAGAGTAAGTGATGAATATTTAAAATGTGCTGTATATCGTCATGAAGGTAATATATACATTAGAACTAGTGAAATGTACAACCAGATATTTTCATACATGAAGGACATTGGAGATAAAAAGCCAATGATGGAGCTAAAGGATTTTAAGAAACAGGCCAAAATGGCAGGATATTTATTAAAACCATCAGGAAAAGTGGTAAAAGTAAATAAGAAAACCACAAAATTTGATTTATATGATATTAAAAAAATTAAGAAGCTAGGACTTGAGGCAATAGCTCCGCCGGATATTTTTGAGGACGAGTGGGAAAAAGACGAGCAAAAAGTTGTGTTTCCGGACAAGTTTAATAAAAGTAAGTAGGTTACTAAAAATGCAAAAAGGTAACCAAAGGTAACCAAAAAGGTAACCGCTGAAAATGTTGGTATAGCTAGCATAGGAGTATATATATATATATGAGTTACTAAGTTACATAAACATATATATATACACGCGAGTGTACATGCACTCATATATAAAGTTCTGTCCATATGTATTTCAAAAAGGTAACCTTTCAAAAAATGCTCTTAAAGCTAGATATACCAATACTTAAAAGGTTACTAAAAAGTAGTAACCAAAAAGGTAACCCGATAGAAAAGAGGTGTTTGCTATAAAATATTACAAAGGTGTGGAATCAAATTTATATAATTATAAATCTATAAAAGCTGAAATTAAGAATATAGATTTAGAATTACAAGAGTTGGATAATGAAGGAGCAGGATGTAAGGCTATAGGATATGAAGAGAAGTCGGCTCCTACAAATAAATTTAATAGTGCAGTTGAGAATGAAGCATTGAAGCCAGAACAATTGAGGAGGAGGAGGCATAAACTTAAGGTCCAATTAGAAAAGATTAATAATGCATTAGAGACTTTATCTGATGATGAAATGAATTTAGTAGATCTAAGATATTTCAAGAAGCTACAGTTTAAAATTATAGCACAAATAATTGATAGGAATGAAGTATACTGTGTTTGTTTGAAAAGTAAAATAATAAAGAAGTTGATACCTCTTATATATGTATAATAAAAATTATATAAAAATATTAGATTTATATAAGATATATATAATGTAGTCTGTGTTATTATAGTATCGTAGAAATTTACAAGAAAGACACTTAGATTAAGTTCTGAGTGTCTTATTTATGTTAAGTGTAAAGGAGGGATAGAGTTGCTTACTAAAGATCAAGAGAAGATGATTACAATGCTTATAGAAGGTTATAGGATTACTGATATTGCTAAGAAGATTGGAGTAAGTAGGCAGACTATTTACTCATGGAGAAATAATAGTGAAGTTAACGCTGAGCTTGACCAACGTAAACAGGACATAAAGAATCAAGGCAATGCCTATATATTGAAAGATGTAAACACTTATATTGATGAAGTAAAGAAGATAGCAAAGGAAAGTACAGATCAAAGAGTAAAGTTCTCTGCTAATAAGTATCTAATAGACAGAACGTTAGGTGTACCAACGGCTATAGGTGATGACGAAACGGAAGATGGCAACGAAAATGTAAATGAGAATGATCTTAAACAGGAGCTTGAGAAGTTCAAAAAGTTAAAAGTTATCAAGTAGGAAATGCCTTGAAAGTATTGATATGACTATGATTGAGTGACTTTTTGTGTGTAAACCTATATTCGCGAAATCTACGTTTAGCGAATATGACCAAAAAGGTATACTTTTAAAGCAATCCGCCCCGGGGCCATTCTAAATGCGTTTGGCAAAATTTACCCCGTGAGCGACGTCACATTTTTTGCAACAAAATTTAAAAACCGAATAGAAATATTTGTAAGACAGATGAAACAATCTGTCTTTTTTTTATACCCAAAATTAAGGTTATGCCTGTTCCTGAAAGGCATTTGGAGAAACCATGGAACTAAGAAAACAAATGACTAACAAAGAGAAAAGGCAGTATTACAAAGAAAGAAGTTTCGAGCGTCTTGGTGAAACTAGAATTAATAATATGGGGTCAGTAATGACAATTATTGATTATAAGAATTACAACAATGTAACTGTTGAATTTGAGAATGGATATATTACTAAAACTATCTATGGAAATTTTGTAAGGGGGAGTGTTAAAAATCCTTATGATAAAACGACCTATGGAGTTGGTTACATTGGTGAAGGTAAGTACAAAGCTACTGTTAAGGGCAAAGCAACCAAAGAATATGCAGTATGGTCCAGTATGTTTGAAAGATGCTATTCTTTGAAATATCAGCAAAGAGAACCAACTTACAAGGGTTGTAAGATTTGCGATAAGTGGATGAACTTTCAAGAGTTTGGAAAATGGTTTAGTGAAAATTATTATGAAATAATAGGTCAGAAAATGCACATAGATAAGGATATTTTAATTAAAGGAAATAAGACATATTCTCCTTTGACTTGTGTATTTGTACCTCAAGATATTAATAAACTGTTCACTAAAGCTGACTCCATAAGAAATAATTTACCAATAGGGGTTTATCTTTGGCAATTTAAAAATAGGAAAACTTGTTATACTGCTCAATGCAGAGATGGCAAAATACAAAAACGCCTTGGATATTTTAATACATCACATAAGGCTTTTTTAGCTTATAAAAAATATAAAGAAGAATTAATCAAAGAAACTGCTAACAAATACAGAGGCAGGATACCAGAAAAGCTGTATAATGCCATGATGAATTATGAAGTCAGTGAAGAGGATTGATCTAAATGTTTCAAAATGAAGATGAACAAAATAACTATTTACTTTTTACCTATCTTCAAAAGGTTGGTTTTGACGAAAATGCTACAACCGATATGATCCTTAAACATAGTTCCAATTTATTTGGATATAAAGGCCTTGCGTATGAGCTCGGGAGAATGTCTCTCGAGTTTTTTTGTATGTATTTTCTCCAGGACACATTTTTACCTAAAGAAAACAATGCCGCAGCTCCGTTAGCACAAGTTCATCATGAGATTTGGCATGACATTGAAGATTCCATAATTGGTGATGGCTCTAATCAAATAGGGAGGATAGAACCAAGAGGCACCGGGAAAAGTGCTTTTGGTAATTTTGGCCCTGTATGTTGGGTTCACGCTTATGGAATTAAGAAATATACCTTGATTTGTTCTGATATAGGTTCAACTGCTGAAAAGTTTATCAAGGATATTAAAAATACTTTTCTTGAAAATAAATATATTGAGAAAAGCTTTGGAAAGTTACTTGATGATAGGGACAAAAGATATATTTGTAATAGCACTCAGCTTGAGTTTACCAATAAGACTTTTATCGAAGCCATTTCCTCTAGCTCTCCAATGCGTGGCCGTAAATATGGCAATATAAGGCCAGAACTAATAATCTTAGATGATTACCAAAGTGAGGATGATGTCAGAACTGAAGATGCCAGGGAAAAGAAATGGAAAAGATTTAGTGATGATGTTAAGTATGCAGTACAAAAGGCAGTTAAAAGAGCTGGAAAAGTAATAAAAAAAGGAACAACGCTCATAGCTCTTGGAACTTTACAGCATAAAGAGTGCTTTTATTCTAGACTTATGAAGCAGCCGACATGGAAATTTAAACATGATAAGGGTGTTTTAATTGATGATATAGACAAATATTTCGAAAGTGGTCTATGGCTTCAATTCAAGAACATCCTTTTTAATTTTAAAAATGAAAACCACCTTGAAGATGCTAAAGAATTTTATTGGCAGCATGAAAAGGAGATGCAGTTTCCACTTTTGTGGGAAGAATTTTGGGACTGTTTAGACGAGGCTTTGAAATACTACGAAAATCCTTCAAGTTATAAGCAGGAAATGCAGGGGGATGTTGATTCTATAGGTAAAAAGTATTTTAAAACAGTAGCCACAGAAACAAGAGAAGAAATAGAAACGCATAATTTTATAAAAACAATGTTGCTTGTAGATCCTGCTTCAACTTCTGGAACTAAATCCGACTACTCTGCTTATTTGGTAGGCTCTCAAGCAGATAATAATTTAAAGTATGCAAGAAAAGCAGAATTGGCAAAAATAAATGCAAGAACTGACTTCGATAAATATGTAGACCATATGATTGAACTTTTAAAAGAGTATCCAGATACCACACATGTTTATATTGAAAAAAATACATTTAATGGAGCTGACGCAAACCAACTAGAGCTAAAAATCAATAAGGATGATACTCTGAGATTCCGAAATATTGAAATTATTAACGAGTCTCAGCGAAAAAATAAGGATGATAAAATTTCAACTATTATTCCAGTGTTAAATAAGGGACAACTTATTTTTGCTGAAGAGGATCAGGACTTTATAAAGCAGATTCTTGATTTTAGAGGGCAAAAATTTAGTGTTCATGATGATGCTCCAGATATTACAGCAGAATTTGCCAACAGAATTGAAAATATAGAAGTCATTCAAAAGGTCCAATTGTTTGATAGAAGAAAATTAGGATTGTAGGAGGTGAGTATTATGCCAGCAGACTTGGAACTTTTAAGAAAATGTAAGCAAGATTTTGATACGAAACTTCCAATGTACATGAGTATGCAAAAATATTATGATGGCCATACCGAGGCTATGGAAAAGTACAAAATGATAACTAAGCGTGCCAATACAAAAGTACGCTGTAATTTTATACAAAAATTTATAAATGAAGAAGCCAGCTATTGTTGTGGTAACAAGGTTACTTATTCAAGTCACTCCAGTAATGCAGATGTAATTGAAGATATAAGACTTAATTTTAAACATTGGAAGGAAAAGCATAACAAAGAACTTTGTAAGCAATCCTTAATTTTCAATGAAGCTTATGAATTGTATTATATTGATTCAAATGGGTTATTTAATAGCTTGATTTGTACGCCTCTTGATAGTTATATCCTTAAGGATGATTACAGTAATATAATACTTTTTATAAGGTTCTGGACAAGAAAATTTGATAGTTCAGGAACTTTATATGCTGATGTTTATACAACTACGGATATTGGCCATTATACGGTTATTGGTGATGAATTTACACCAATTATAGCTAATGTTTTGAATAGTACTAATAGCATAATAAAAAGTAATAACAATGATATTAATTCATTCAGTCAAAATGCAGGAATCGGGCCGATAAATAATAATATTGATGCTAATATATTTGGTCAAGTTCCGGTGAGTGTAGTTCAAATAGGCACTATAGATGAAAGTTTATTTTCTATTTTAAAGGGACTTCAAGATGGTTTTGAAACCAATTTGTCCGACATGGTTAATGAAATATCTGATTTTAGAAATGCTTATCTTGCCTTTAAAGGTTGTAAACTTGATGATACAACAAAGGACGAAAATGGAGAAACTGACCTTGATAAAATGAAGAGGTTGGGAGTTATGAATTTACCAGGAGATAAGGCAGATGCAAAATGGCTTATAAAAGAAATTAATGATAGTTTTGTACAAAATACTCTTAATACCCTTGAAGATAAGATGTATCAACTTGCAAGTCATATAAATAATAATGAAAAGCTAGTAAGTAATACAAGCTCTTTAGCTCTTAGAAATAGACTAATTGGTTTGGAGGAAAAGTGTACTAATAACATACAGGCTTTAGTTGATGCCATTAAAGTGAGATTGCAATTTTTATTTATATATCTTCAGATAAAACAAAATAAAGACTATGACTGGAAAGATATAGACATAAAGATTGTTCCAAATATACCTACAGATGATTTGATGATGTCACAAATTATAAGCCAGTTAAATGGGAAGCTTTCACTTAAAACTGGATTAGCTCAATTGAGTTTTGTTGACAATGTGGACAATGAAATGGCAGAACTGAAAAAAGAAAATGAAGCCGATAGTGTTGGCCAAAGTCTTTTAAATGGTGGTGGAATAGATGAAAATAAATCCTCAATACCGCAAAATGATTGAACAAATTAGACTTGATTCTGAAAAATATGCAGATGAACAAATGAAAGATGTATATTCTAACCAAAAAGACAAGCTTAATGAGCTACACAGCTTCATAGGAATGATGTATATAAAATATAGTGTAGATGGTCTACTGAAATTTAATAACTCTCAAAAAGCTTCTGTAATGGCTCAAATTGATAGCAAATTAAAGGGTATAGGAAAAGATTTGGGGCAAAAGGAAGTCAGCAAGGTTAAGAGTATACTGGATAAAACCTATAAAGATACTTATTACAAAAATGCTTACGTGCTTGATAGTGGTATGGATGTAGATATAAAATTCAAGATGCCAAAACAGGAATTTGTTGATGCTGCTATAAATGCAAAATTTAAAGAGTCTACTTTTAGTGATAGAATTTGGAATAATAAAGCTGCTATGATAGATAAATTAAAAAATTCTATAGTTGAAGCCTCTAAAGGTAATACCACAATAGATAAAATAGCAAAAGATATACAGCATACTTTTAATGTTTCTGCTTATGATAGTAACCGTCTTGTGGCCACAGAAACTGCAAGGGTAGCAGTAAAAGCACAGGAACAAATAGGACTTGATTCTGGTTGTAAAGAGGTTATGTGGAGTGCAACTTTAGATAGTAGAACAGCTCCGTATGATGCAAGCCTTGATGGTAAGGCATGGGATATTACAGAAAACCATCCTGAACCAGTTACAGACACGCACCCTCGTTGCCGTTGCATTTTAATAAATGTCCCTTTTGCAGATTGGAAGCCGACAAAGCGCAAAGACAACGAAACAAAAGATATTATTGACTATGAAGATTATAGCCAATGGCTAGAAGATAAGAAAATAGAATAATTTTTTTAAAAACCACTGTAAAAAATATGACTTTTAGTAGTATATAATGTTAGGTATAAAAATTATATGCCTAATAATTATAATAGGAGTGGTTGCATGGAAACTTATAAAAATTTAAAAGATGTTATGAAATCAGAAGAAAGTAAAAAATGGAGCAGGATTTGCAGAAATATGATTGAAAGTGTTTACTTGGATATTATAAATATGAAGGTGGTGGAAGATAAAAAAATTCATTTTAATATAATAATAAGGGATGATGGAAGAGTAACAGTTAGTACAGTTGAAGAAGATAGAAATATAGTTACTCTGTATATGAATAAAACAGAAGAGTATTTAAGTAAAATTGAAATTAGATATAACGGCAAAAAGGAAAAACGACAGGTTAATTCTATTAATGATATACAAGATATTATGAATATTGTTAATGAATTATTAAATGATTCTAATGAAGTCAAAGGTTCAAAATGAAATATTAAAAAGTCTTAGAAATAAGGCTTTTTTATTTTATAAAAATTTAATTGCGTTCTTAGTTCGTAAGAGTTAAGAGGGCACAGGAGGTAAAATATTATGAAAAAAAGTGAATTAACAAAATTAATTGAGGCTTTAAAAGATGATGACGACATTGACGAAACAATATCTAAAAGTGATTTAGGTAAGGCACTTGTTTCAAGTGGTTTAACCCTGGATAATTTTAAATCTAAATTAGAAAGTGACTCAAATTTTAAAAGTTTTATGGATTCTGAGAAAGATAAGCATCTTCAAAAGGGTATTGATACCTTTAAAACTAATAATTTACAAAAATTAGTTGATGAAGAATATAAAAAACAACACCCAGAAGCTGATCCAAAGGATACTGAAATTGCAAAACTAAAAAAGCAATTTGAAGATATGCAAAAAGAGTCTCTTAAAAAAGATTTAACCAATAAAGCTCTTAAGACTATGACAGAGAAAAAACTTCCTACTGATTTGGTTAATTTTATTGTTGGGGTTGATGAGGATAGTACAAATAAAAATCTTGAAACTTTAGAGAAGGTTTTTAATAGTCATGACGAGGCTATAAAGACAGAAATATTAAAAGATGGTACCTATAAACCAGGTGGGCAAGGTGGAGAGCCAACTGAAGAAGCAGTAAAAGGGCAGATTAATTCTGCTTTTGGACTTAAATAAAAAGGAAAAGAGGTAATAAGACATGGCAAATGCAATAAATTATGTGACTTTATTTATGGCTGCACTTGATGCACAAATAACACAACAGGCCACAAGTGGATGGATGGAAAAAAATGCAGGACAGGTTATATATAATGGTGGAAAAGAAATTAAAATACCTAAAATAAGCATTGACGGACTTGGTAATTATGACAGAGAAGGAGGTTATCCAGGTGGAACTGTAGGTCTTGATTATGAAACCATGACAATGACAATGGATAGAGGTAAACAATTCCTTTTAGATTCTATGGATGTTAATGAGTCTAACTTTGTAGTTAACGCTTCAACTGTAATGTCTGAATTTCAAAGGCTCAAAGTTATTCCTGAAATAGATGCTTATAGGTATTCTAAAATAGCAGCTCTTGCAATTTCTAAAAGTAAGGCAAGCGGAGGTTATACACCTGTAGTTGATGATGTATTTACGAAAATAAAGACTGATATAGCAAATGTACAGGATGCTGTAGGTGATGTTCCACTTGTAATTACAATGAGCAGAACTACCAAAAACGTGCTTGATATGAGTAAAGAAATAACAAGGCAGTTAGCAATTGATAATTTTCAATCAGGGCAGTACAACACTAAAGTTTCTATGATAGATGATTGCCCTATAATTCCAGTACCTTCAGCACGATTAAAGACTGCATATGTGTTTAATGATGGTAAGACAGCAGGTCAGACGGCAGGTGGATTTACACCAGATGCATCTGCTAAAAATATAAACTGGATTATATGCGCCCAGAATGTTCCTATAGCTGTAAGTAAAACCGACAATATGAAGATATTTGCACCTGAACAAGTACAAGGTCATGATGGGTATTTGATGGATTATCGTAAGTACCATGACTTATGGATTCCGGATAATAAATTTGATGCATTGTTTGTAAATATTAAGGAGGCGTTGTCCTAATGTTTAAACTGAAAAAATTAAATGTTATAAGGATTGTTGAAACTAAAGAAGAAAAAGCAGTCCTCGAAAGTCAAGGTTTTGAGGAAATGGGAGAGGTTAAACCCGACTATGATAATATGGCCTATAATGATTTGAAACAAATAGCAAAGGATAAAAATGTTGAGGGCTATTTCAGTATGAAAAAGGAAGATTTGATTGCAGTTTTAAAAGGCTTGGAGAGTGAAGGAAAATAATCACTCTCTTTTTTAATTGGAGGTGATTTTATGGCTGTTATAGATGATGTTAAGGAATTAAAAGGGTGGCAAACTGATAATTCACATGATGGAAAAATTAATATCTATACTCGCAGAGCTACGACACTTATAAAAAACTATTTGAATTTAAATAGCAATGATACTACAGATATAGAAAATACTTATCAAGACGCTTGCGTGGCTTATGTAATGGAGCAGTTTGATAGAAAAGGCAATGAAGCCACAAAACAATATAGTCAAGGTAAAAGAAGTGGCACCTATGGAAGTGACTTGAGTGAAAACGTAAAGAGTTTACTTCCAGTACCTTATGCAAGGATGATGGGATAATGAAATGTGATTTTACAGTGGGTATCTATGTAAAAGGTGAAGGGCATAATACCAGTAGAGGTTGGGTACCTGGACAAGATGAACACATAAAAGATATTGATTGTGATATACAACCTTATAGTCAGGAGCTTTTGCTTAAGGAATATGGCTACGACATTAAAGTAAATAAAATGATATTTATTGATAATTTCGAGCCTAATATAAAAATAGGTACCATTCTTAAGTATGTAAATAAACAAGGCGTTACTGAGGTGTATGAGGTTAAAGCCATACCTTGGGATGATGAATATATGGAGGTGGTTTGTCTTGGGATATAAGAGCAATCTAAATAATGTATTAAATGCTTTGGAAAAAGGTAAAAAGGAGGCTCTTACTTCTATAGGAGCTTTTGGAACTGCCGAAGCACAATTAAGAGCACCAGTAGGAAAAAAGGAAGATGGTGACATAGATCCTGGTAGACTTAGACAGAACATTACGTTTAATGTACATGATGACAATAATGGGGTGAGCATTGGAGCTACTAATGCAGTAGTAAATAAAAAAAAGAAACCATATGCAGCTTGGGTTGAAAAAGGTACTGCCAAAATGAAAGCACAGCCGTTTTTGGAACCTTCAATAATGGATAACTTGAGTAAGATTGAGGAAATAGCAGGACAGAAAATAAAAGTTAACATGGGAGGAAAATAAGATGTTAAATTTGTATGATGTGATATTTTCTTTAATTAATCCTGTAGTTGATTCTTATGCGGAACATTATCCGATAGACAAAGAGACTGAGGAAGGTGGAAAAAAATATCCTTATGCAGAGTTTAACTTTCCTAATGTAAGTGCCAATAATGAATACAGCGATCTCAATCAACTTCAAATTGATATTTGGAATGATAAATCTGGTCAAGTTGAAGAAATTGAGACTATTGCAGATAACTTAGTGAAAGTACTTAATAAGAAAATAATAAAAACTGACAATATGTTAGTACAGATTTTTAAAGATAAACCATTTAGGTTAAAGCTCCCAGACAGTGATATTAATATCCAACGTCGGGAGCTCCGCTTTTTGGTGAAATTATATGAGAAAGGATAGTGAAATAAATGGCTGACATAAATACAAGTGGTGTAACTACTACAGGATTCAATGAAAAAACAATGGACCATTTACTGCTTGATGCTGGAGCAGTTTACAAAAATTTTGGGTTAGAAGATCAAATTATTGTGGGTGCAACATCTGGGGGCAATGAGTTTGACGCAAAAGCTAAAATCCGACAAATAGATGTAGACGGAGTTAAAGCTGCCAATGCAAAGGGCATGGAGATTATAGACAATATAACAACAACTCTTAAATGTAGTTTTATAGAAGTTTCCAGAGATATCTTACAGGCTGCTTTAATTGCGAATGTAGATACATCTAGTGATAGTAACTATGATATTTTAACAGGTAAAACAGTTATAGTAGATTCGGATTATATAAAAAATTTGGCTTGGGTAGGTACTTTATCTGGAAGTAATAAGCCTGTAATAATTGTAATCGAGAATGCATTATGCTTAGATGGTTTGCAGTTAAAAACACAGGATTCAAAAGATAATGTTTTGGATGTTACATTTACGGCTCATGCAGATCCGAAAACGCCAAAGGATTTGCCATATAAAATTTATTATCCAAAACTTACCGATATGGTGGCATTTAATTTGGTTAGTGCGGCAGTAAGTGCTAGTAAGATAATTTTAACTATGTCTGATGATGTGGCTGCAACGGTTCCAAAAGATGGCTTCACCGCAACAGTAGCAGGAAGTGCGGATGTAATTACAGCTGCCGCAAGAGGTACAAGCAACACCAAGACAATAGAACTTACTCTTACCACAGCACCAACAACAGGACAGGCAGTTACAGTGGCTTATAGCAAGCCTACAGATGCAACTAAGCAGGTACAATCAGCAAGTGGTGTAGTATTAGATAATATTGCAACTACAAGCGTTCAGAATAGTTAATTTAAGCACTCTTAAGTAGGGTGCTTTTTATTTTGGGAGGTAAGGGAAATGGCAGAGGAAAAGAAGAAGGAAAAATTATTAAAGAGAAATTTAAAGACTAGTGATCTATTTAGTTTTACAAGAATTATAAAAAAGATGAACATGAAGAAGGAACTGAAAGAAATTGCAAAAGATGTAACCGGAAAAACTGAGAAAGAAAAGAAACAAGCATTGCTTGGGTTAAGAGCAGATTTAATGCTTTTATTTATTGAAAATATAGGAAATGCTGAACAGGAGATATATAGATTTTTAGGCAACTTAAGTGATAAAGAAGCACAAGAAATTGCAGACCAACCACCAAAAGACACCTTTGCAATGCTAAATGAAATAATGGATGATGAGAGTTTTGGTGATTTTTTATCTACAGCACTCAAATAGATGATATTGAGTGCCTAGACTTGCTTTTAACTAGATATGGACCGTCTGTATTAGATTTAGATATTTATTATGGACTTGAATTAATTAAAAAAGTATATGAAGAAAAGACAAATTCCATGGTTTGGGACATGTGGCTTGCTAAATATCCTTGGATGGATAAAGATAATTTTATTTCATTTGAAGATTTCAAAAAACAGATGCTAGGGGATCCAGAGAAGCCAAAGACAAAACCTAAAACAAAAGAAGAAATTTACAAGCAAGCAGATGATATTCTAAAGGCTTTTAATAAATCTAAAGGAGGTACTTCACATGGAGATATTTAGTTTGTTTGGAAGCATCCTCTTAAAAGATAATGACACTAAAAATAAGCTTAAAGATATAGATTCTACAGCTCAAAAGACAGGTAACACCTTTGATTCTGTATTTGACAAAATTGAAAAAGGCGCCGCGTCTGTTACGGAAAAAATGGACAAAATAGGTGAGGGATTTACTAAAGTCGGCAAAAAACTTACCTTAGGTCTTACAACTCCACTTGCGGGGGTTGCAGGAGCCGCAATAAAGGTCGGTGACGATTTCGAAACTTCTATGAGCCAAGCGGCGGGCGCACTTGATAAACCTATGTCTCAAATGGGAAGTTTGCGAGAATTAGCGCTTAAAACTGGTCAAGATACTCAATTTTCTGCAACGGAAGCTGCAAACGCAATAACGGAACTCGCCAAAGGTGGGTTAACAGAAGCACAAATTAAAGGCGGAGCATTAAAGGCAACTATGGACTTAGCGGCATCTTCTGGTATGGAACTGGGGAACGCCGCAAATACAGTTGTGCAAGCTATGGGTGCTTTTGGGTTATCTGCTAACGATTCAGCCAAGGCTGTAAATGCACTTGCAGGAGCGGCCGCCGCATCTAGTACAGACGTAGAACCGCTTTCACAGGGCTTGGCGCAATGTGCGGCACAAGCACATCTTGCAGGGTGGAGTATCCAAGATACCACCGCAGTTCTTGGAGAATTTGCGGACGCGGGAGTTGTAGGCTCAGACGCAGGTACTTCTTTAAAAACAATGTTGCAAAGGTTGGGAGCACCAACGGATGACGCGGCTAAAGAAATGAGTTCTTTAGGAATTAATGTTTGGGATTCTAGCGGGCACATGAAAAACGCCGCAGGAATTGCTCAAGAATTGCAGTCTAAAATGGGTGGTTTATCTGATGCACAGCAACAAGCAGCCATGAACACAATTTTTGGTTCTGATGCAACAAGAGCCGCAAGTATCCTGATGAATGATGGTGTTAAAGGCTTAGAGAAATACACAAAGGCTACCAACGACCAAAGTGCAGCTTCCAGACTAGCACAAAGCCAGATGGGTGATACAAGCAAATCTATTGAGCAAATGTTTGGTAGTTTAGAAACAGCAGGAATAAAGATACAACAGGCGTTAGCTCCAGCTATAATAAGCATTGCGAATACCGTGGGAGATTTGGCAACGTCGTTTAGCAATCTATCTCCAACAGCTCAAAAGGTTATTTTAATTTTGGGCGGAATTGTAGCCGCGGCCGGACCACTGCTTTTAATAACTGGTAGCATTTTAACTGCTATTGGAACAGTTACGGGAGCCATAGCTGTTTTATCTACTGGAGCCGCGGCGGCAACACCCGCTGTTGCAGGATTGGCAAGTATATTCGGGTTATTTTCTAACATATTTACAAAAATACCTAAAGTGTCTTTTGCAGGAATGTTTACAGGATTAACAAATGGATTAAGCTCGGCAGGATCTGCAATATCTAAATTTATTTTTGGCCCATGGGCTTTGCTTGGTAATGGCTTAAAGTCTTTGCCTGGATTAATTAAGAACTTTTCTTTTGGAAATGTAATTGAAAAAGCATTATTACCTTTTAAAAGTATACCAGCATTGTTTGGTAAGATACCAGGCTTATTTGCTGGATTAAAAACTGTTTTTACTGGTTTTGGAGCAACTATTATTGCACTAGGACCTAAAGTATTAGCTGCAATTAAATCTATGTTCTCTATACAGGGAATAATAACAGGAGCTAAAACTGCGTTATCTCTATTTACAGGACCGTGGGGTGCTTTAATTTTAGTAATAATGGCTGGAGTAGGCGCCATTATTGCAAACTGGAGCAAAATTCAAGCTTTCGCTAATAAGATTTTCAATGGTAATTTAAAGCAAACTTTCACGCAGTTTAAAAATTTCTTTGTTCAGATATGGGATAGCATTAAAAACAACGCTGTTGCAGTTTGGAATTATATAGGTCCTACAATAATAGGTGCAGTTAATCGAATTAAGGTATTTTGGAACCAGACTTGGCCATTACTTAAACAGTTGTTTGTAGAAGTATGGGATGGTATGAAAATAGTTTTAGCTCCAATAATAACCGCTTTATATGTGATAATTTCCACTGGCCTTGGGGTTATAAAAGGAGCTTGGAGTTCTGCTTGGAATGCCATAAAAGACACACTTAAATTAGTATGGGACACTATAACAGGAATAATAAAAGTTGCATGGGACATTGTAAGTGGAGTTGTCAAAGTTGGATTAGATCTTCTAACTGGGCATTGGAGTAAGGCTTGGGATGATTTTAAAAGTATCTTCTATAATGTATGGAAAGATTTAAAAACTTCTGTAGGCAATATAGCAAAAGATGCCCTTAACTGGGGTAAGGATATAATAAATGGAATTATTAACGGCATTAAAGGTGGAATTAAAGCACTTGGAGATGCTGTTGGAAATGTTGCAGAAACGATTTGGAAATACTTACACCATTCTGTACCAGAAGAAGGTCTGCTATCTGATGATGATACTTGGATGCCGGACTTTATGCAGAGTATGGCGGATGGCATTACTGACAATACAGAGATTGTTACTGATGCTCTTGAAAAGTTAACCCAAAAAATAAAATCCAAGGCTCAGATTAAAGCACCAGCTGTAACAACACCCAATACAGACAGTGGCCAAAATGCAAGTACTTCTCTAAGTAGTGGACTTTCAAATAATCAAGATCAAGCTGTAAATCCTTTAAACACGTTAGGTAGTAAGATGTCTAATGTAATGGGTGGACTTGCAAATAAATTTACACAGAATGGCCAACAGTTAAACACTAATCTTGGTAAAGGTATAGCAGATAATTCTGGTGCTACTTTAACACCTTTGAATAATTTGCTAACTAAGGTTACAGCTCCAATTAATACATTTATCCAGAAAGCTATAAATCATGGACAGGATACTGACACTAATCTTGGAAATGGAATAACTAATAATTCCGGAGCTGTAGTTGGTGCAGCAAACAAAGTAACCAATACAGTAGGAAGTAATTTAGATAAGTTTTCTAATGAGTCTATCAAATATGGTACTCAAACAGATGTAAGTATTAGCAATGGAGTAAATAATACTGCTAGTACTGTGTTTACTACGATAAATAATTTAACAAACCATATTAAAACATTGTTACAGACTTTCGCAAGTAGTTGTACTTCTATAGGTAAGGAAATTGTTGATTCTATTGGTAGTGGAATTAAGTCAGATGAAGATAATTTAACTAATATAGTGCATGAACTAACTCAAAAAGTCATAGATGCATTTACAGGAAAACAAGGATTTGATATACATTCACCTTCCAGAAGGTTGTTTAAAATAGGTGCTTATGCAATACAAGGACTTATAAATGGTTTTTCATCTTTAGATGTTACGAACTTCTTCCAGAATAAAATTGCAAGTATGATTGGTAGTGCCAGTGGAATTAGTGGAAGTTTAGTAAGTTGGCTTACAACAGCACTTGCCATAACAGGCCAAAGTATGAGTTGGCTCCCGGCACTAGAACAAGTTGCAATGCATGAATCTGGTGGAGATCCACGTTCTATAAATCTTTGGGATATTAACGCTAAAGAAGGGCATCCGTCTAAGGGACTTATGCAACTTATTGATGATAATATGAGATATGCACTTCCAGGTATGGATGACATTTGGAATCCCATAGATAATGCAGTTGCAGCCATTCGATATATGATAGCTAGATACGGGAGTATAGGAAATGTGCCAGGTGTCCGAGCACTGGCAAGAGGTGGAAGTTATGTTGGATATGAAAAAGGAACTGATAATGCAACAAAAGGAACACACCCTGTAGCAGAGAATGGATTCGAAATAGTTTTAAATAAGGCGCTTAAGTGGTTTTCTGGTGGAGAAACTGTTCTAAATAACAAAGACAGCATAAAATTTATAAGTGATTTAATTGCTAAAATTAAAGACAGCATTAATAATTTTACAGCTAGCTATTTAGAAGGTTTGTCAAGTAATTTAACAGTTCCTAAATTAAGTTTTGCAGGAATTCCAAACACTTTTGTTGATATACCATCAAAAGAATCTAACACAGATGAAAGTAACAGCTCTGAAGATAAAGAGTCACAAGTTCAATTTATCTTTAAAGGTAACTACTGCTTCATGGATAAAAAGTCTATGGATGAATTTGTTCAAAAGGTTTCAAATGTTATTAGCTTAAATATTAAAAGGAGGAGGAAATAGCATATGCCTAGTGTATTGATTAATGATACTGATAGCACGGCTTACAATGCAATATTGACGCATAAAGAAATTAGCTTATGTGAAGTAGCAGTATATGATGATTGGCTTAAAAATGCTATGAATCCTCTTTACTTTGGCAAGCAGGAAAAGTATAAAACACTTAAGTTAACATTTTTTATTAATAATGGCTCAGACAATGATAATGACAATGCCTTGAAGAATGTAAGTAACTTAGTGGCGGCACTTGAAAAATGCACACTAAAATTTGATGATTCTGCTTTTTATTATGATTGCATTATAACAGATACAGGAACACCGGAGCAGTTAGGCATTGGAATATACACAATAGAAGTAACTTTAAAAGCCCCATACGCATACTTGCCACTAGTCAGTCAGTGGATTGATATAAATTTTGACGGAACGAAAGATACATCCATAGATAAAAACATACAGGGTAATATACCAGTTCCTATTATTATAAATGCGCAAATATTGTCGGCTGATTCAGACCAGAACTTTAAATTCAACGTGCCGTCCAATGTAGATACTAGTACTAATGGATGGATTAAGAATGGATTTATAATAAGGCCACTTTACAAGGGCATGGAATTAACAGTTGATAGTGAAAGGTGTTTGGTATATCAAGGTGTCGATTTTGCTGTGGCAAATGATTTTAAAGATTTTTGGGGTGACTTTGTTACACTTCAGCCAGGACTAAACAGCATACCTGTAGGGTTAGAAAGTTTAAGTGGAACCGTACAAATTAGAATAACAATTTCATATAAACCTAGATTTATATAGAGCTGTAAAAGGCTCTTTTTTTAATAAAAAATAAAATAAAAGAGGATGATGTAAAAATGAATATTAATGAAACTATAAATTTAAATGCACAGATAACTTTAAAGGACACAAATGGAAATATGGTAGTAGCTGCTTATGTGAGTGCCAACATAGATGGTGGAAATCAGAATATAAACACTACTATTAATGTAAGTAATAAGGATTTAATAACTGCTAATGCTACGGATGCACAGACACAATTTACTGACTTTGAAACAGCAGTTAAGGCAAGAGCTAAAGAGCTTGGCTTTGGATTATTTGCATAGGGAGAGTGATTATAAATGAGTAAGAATAAAAAATTGAAGGATTTAGAAAAAAGACAGGCGCAAAGTAGACAGCAGAAAGCAGAACTTCAGCCTAAAGTAGTTGACCCGTCTAAAAGCAAAGGGAATTACTTAGTACAAGTTGTGGCAGATGGAAAGGTAATAAAGGAGGTAATGGCATTAAATTCAACTGTAAATATAATTAATCTGGCCAATCAAAGCGTGGCGGCAGATATTAAATAAATTTTAAAAGGGAGGGAGTAAACAATGCTTATACTGGAAAATACACAGGGAGAAAAGATTGCTCCACTTCCAAATGCCAAGGATGTAAAAATAGAAAGGGATTTACAAGGAAATGATACCCTTTCTTTTTCTTATCCACAGGGTGTAGATAACTTTTGCAAATTAATAAAGAATCAGGAATTTGTGCTTACTCCAGACCAGGAATATGTTATTAAAGAAGTTAACCCTGGTGTTGAGAATTATACAGATATTGTGGCCACAGTAAATACAGATGATTTAAAAGATAGGACAATTGATGGATTTACAAGGGAAAATGTCACATTGTCTCTACTAGCTAATAATGCAGTAGCAGGTACAGGATGGACGATAGATAGTGATGTAACTAAACTTAGAAGTTTAAGTATGACAACTTCTACCGCACTTGATATACTTCAGAAATTAGCAGACCTCTATATGTGCAACATTAAATATGACGCTAAAAACAAGGTCGTAATATTTAGAGAGACTCTTAGTAATGGTGTAAGTAATGCTTACTTTGTAGATAAGCTGAATATGCAGGGTTTAGAGGTTCAAAGTACAAGCTATGATTTTTGTACTAGATTAATACCTATAGGAAAAGATGGTCTGAAAATATCAGATATAAACGCTGGGCTGGAATATGTAGAGAATTACCAATATTGCAACCAACGTATAACTGCATACTGGAAAGCAGACCAGTACACGGATAAAAACGCACTTAAGGAAGATGCAATACAAAAATTAGAACTGCTTTCCGTTCCGGCTATAGCGTATAAAGCAAAGGTGCTTGATTTGGCAAACCTTATGCCTGATTCATATGCTTTCCTTAAATATCAACTTGGTGATTTTATAAAAGTAGTTGATGATAACAAGCAGATAATGGAAGTAGTTAGAATTGTTAAGACTACAGACTACCCATTCGAGCCAGAGAATAACGAGGTTGAATTAAACAGCCAGTATGAGCAGTTAGAAGATTTACAATTAAAATTTGAAAAGACTTCTGATTCTGTGGATGATATAACCACTCCAGATGGTGCTGGAGTGAATGGTGATAAGATTGATGCGGTAGACGGTGACAAAGTAAAAGATGGTACTATTACAGGTACTAAGGTTGCTAATTTGACTATAACTAATGCTAATATAGCAAATGCAACTATAACCTCTGCCAAAATAGGAATAGCTGAGATAAAAACCGCAAACATAGCAGATGCAAACATTACTAATGCTAAGATTGCCACCGCCGCAATTGATACCGCCAATATAAAGGATGCGTGTATAACAAGTGCTAAGATAGGTACTGCCGCCATAACTACCGCTGCTATAGATGATGCCTCTATAACAAGTGCCAAGATAACAGATGCTGCTATTATAAATGCCAAAATAGGAGTTGAGGCAGTAGGTACCTCAAATATTCAAACAGCCGCAATCACTACTGCTAAAATTGGTGATGCACAAATAACTAATGCGAAAATAGCCACTGCCGCCATAGGTACTGCTAATATTCAAGATGCAAGTATTACCAACGCAAAGATAGTCACCGCCGCAATAGATACAGCTAACATAAAAGATGCGTGTATAACCTCCGCTAAAATTGGTACTGGAGAAATAAAAACAGCTAATATTGGTATAGCTCAAATAACTAATGCAACCATAGGGACTGAAGCCGTAGGAACTTCCAATATACAGGATGCGGCTATTACTACAGCTAAGATTGGTGGTTCTCAAATAACATCAGCCTTAATTGCAAGTGAAGCCGTAGGAACTTCACAAATTGCTAAAGCTTCTATAGGTACCGCTCAAATTTCAGAGATTGAAGCCAGTAAGATAACCTCTGGAACAATAGACACTAGTAAAGTAGATGTGGCAGGAGTAAACCAAAGGCTTTTAATTCGAGGCAATAGGCTTCAAGTATTTGCAGTAAAGCCAGATAACAGCCTATATGAGAGAGTTAGTCTTGGTGATGTTAATGGTGATGGCTCTATCTATGGTTTTAGGGTTCGTGGAGCTGATGGTACCACAGTTCTTATGGATGAAACTGGGGTTAAAAGAGAAGGAATAACTGAGGGCAGTATAACAGATTCTAAAATTGCAGGAGATGCAAATATTCAAGGAACTAAACTTGACATTAATTCCGTAGTTACTGCTATCAACGGTGGAACTACTAGCATACAGGGCTCTAAGGTATTGTTAAATGGACAAGGACTAGATGTACAATTTACTAATATGTCTACTACTATAAGTGGAAAAGCTAGCCAAGGTGATATCGCCACAGCAATAGATGGTGTACAAATAGGTGGAAGAAACTATTGCAGAGATAAAGATATACTTGGTCCTTATACAGGGTATAATTTTTTTGTAGGTAATAAAATTCCTATAGTAGCTGGCCAAACTTATACTATTAGTTTTAAAAGAGATGCTACTAACCAAAAATATGGCATTAGAGTTAGGTTTAGAGATATTGATGGCAACATAATCTCATTGTCTTGGCCAAATTGGACTTATAATGCTTATTATGAGGCTTATTATAATGATACCTTAGAAGGGTACAATAAATATACTTTTATTTCTCCGATAGGGAGTGCTACTCTGGAAATAATACATTCAATAGAACCTGGTGAAACTCTAAATTATATTAAGGAGTGTAAATTAGAAATAGGAAACAAGGCCACGGATTGGAGTCCTGCACCGGAGGATGTACAAGAACAAATCGATACAACGAAAACTATAGCTAAAAGTTATACAGATAGTCAAGTATCTGTATTGCAAAATGCAATAAATCTAAAAGTGGAATCAAGTGCTTTTAATAGTACAGTTTCCAATTTAAGCAGTGCAATAAATAGTAAAGTTAATACCTCGGATTATTCAGCAGAGCTACAAATATTAAATAATAGTATCAATAGTAAGGTAAGCCAAACAGATATAAATACAAGTATAGCTAATATACAAATAGGTGGAAGAAACTATGTACCAAACAGTAAAGTATTAACTCGAGTAGGAACAGGCAAAGAAAATGAGATATTTAATCCTAGTGACTTAACTACTGATTTGTCTGGAAAAGTTGTAACAATATCTTATGATTATTCTATAGGCGTAGGAACAACTTTGGGAAATGATGCAAGATTGACAGTAGGTTTTTCAGATAATTATGGTTGGGTGGGTAATTCTATACAGCTAAATAATGTTACAACAGGAAGTAACAAGACTACATTAACTTTACCAAATCGAACAGTAGGTAATAATAAAGATATATGGATTCGATTAGATTATATAACCGGTACAGTTACAATTTCTAATTTAAAAGTGGAATTAGGTAACAAAGCTACAGATTGGACACCAGCCCCTGAAGATGTACAAACTCAAATAGATACTCATACCACTGAAATAAAGCAAAATGCAGATAATATTGCTCTTAAAGTATCTCAAAATGATTATAATGGCAATTATATTGCATCCCTCATAAACCAGTCAGCTACTACTGTAGCAATAGATGCAAGTAAAATTAATCTGAATGGCTATGTTACAATGACAAACCTAATGACACCAGGACAAACTACAATAGACGGTGGAAATGTTGATTCAACAAACCTTCATGTCAAGGCGGCAAACATTGATGGAGCCGTAAATGCAACCAACTTATTAGTCAGGGAAACAAGTGGAGTTACTATATACGCGCATAATATGGAGTTTAGTACAAGTAACATAAGTGGTTATCAGGGTTATTCCACAACTTCAAGACCTACACCAACACAGGCTACCTCTGGAACAGCTTTAACTCCAACTGATATTTCAAAAATTTCCGCATCTGGAGATAGCAATATTTTAGGTGTTGTTCCAAGTGGCTCAACTTATTGCTATGCTTTTATAAAATATAACCTTTTAGCAGAATATCAAAGGCAGTATGGAGTTTTAGGCGGTACTACTACACAACAGGTTGCGGCCTTACGTCAATCTATAGGTAAGATAGATTTAAAAATTGGTGCAAGTACTTATTATAGTGGAGAGGTTAACGTTAATTTTTCCATGTGGAACAATACTGAAGGTAGATATTCAAGAGGTGGTAGCTGGGCGGATGATGGAACTTACAAGGTGCAAACTTTTACTTTTACAGATGATGGACAATCAGTGGGGTATTATAACAGTGACTATATAGATGATGATGGAAATATAAACATTTTAATTTATAGCGCCACATCAAATGCTTATCTGCAAATTGATTATGTAGATTTAACAATAACTACCTTAAGTTATACAGACTATGGCACACTACTTATAGATGCCACTCCAGATGTAGAAGGTGGCAGGATATATGTTTATGATAACTACGGTGTCAAGAATGTAATCTTAGGTTCAAATAAATTCGCATCTTCAGGGAACCAGGGCGGCACATTAATTTTGAATGATGCGTCTGGATCTTCTAAAGTAGAATTAAGCGCATCAGATGGCTATGATTCTGGTGTAATAAATTTGAAGGATGCAAATGGTGTTGTAAGGGTGGCAGTGTATGCGGATAGCAATATAGGTCCTATGGTTGCAGTAAGAAATGCCAATAATGAAACTGTATCTTATATAGGACAACAGGCAGGAAAAATAAATAATGAAAGGATTTTGGTTGAATCAGATATGCCGCATCAATCTGGAAACTTTGGCGCAGCAGGTAGTAAGATATATGCAAGTTCTAGTCAGTGGTTTTATATAGAACATGCCGTAGATGGAAGCCTTAAGATACACTGGGATGAAACACATTACTGTACTATTCCAGCAGGATATGTACAGTGGTCAAATTATTAGGAGGTGTGAGATGGAAAATGAGATAATTAAAATTGCAATTAATCAGGGACTTTGGGCAGTGCTATTCGTAGTACTGCTTTTCTTTGTGCTAAATGAAAATAGCAAGAGAGAAGAAAAATACCAAGATATTATAAGCAAGCTTACAGATAAATTTAATATATTAGAGGATGTTAAAAAAGATGTGGCAGAGGTAAAAGATAAAATATTTAAATAGAAGGGAAATGATTTTATGAATATTATTCAAAGTAATTTAAGTTTTAGGAGCAACATGGAATATGGAAATAAGCCAGATACAATAGTCCTGCATCATGCAGAGGCTAGTCATTGTAGTGTGTATGATATAGATCAGTGGCATAAGCAAAGAGGATGGGCAGGAATTGGCTATCACTATTTTGTTACAAAAGCAGGACAAGTTTATACAGGCAGACCAGAGAATGTTGTTGGAGCACATTGCCCGGGTGAAAATGACCATTCTATTGGTATTTGTGCCGAAGGTGAATATATGAGTGAAACTATGCCAGAAATACAGAAAAATGCAATAATAGAACTTTGTAAATATATTAAGGGTAAATATAACATCAAGACCATAGGAGGACATAAGGAATTTTATTCTACAGATTGTCCAGGTACCAACTATCCATTACAAGAAATTAAGGATTTAATTGTAAGTGCATCAAAAGAGGACACACCTACACAATCAGTATCAGTCCCAAAATATGATGAATTTATTCCAACAGGACCTAATATAATGCCAATATTAGGTTGTTTTTATATTGAAAAAAGAACTGACGGAGACATGGGAATCCACTTAGATCGTGGAAATTATATAACTATTCGTAAAGGTGGAGCTCCTATGGTTACATGGAACAACAATAAAGGACAAGGCGGTCAAAAGAAATTATTTTAATTTAAAATTTGGAGGTAATGAAAAATGAATACAATGATAGTAAATAGTATAATAATCCCTGTAGTGGGAGCTGGTATAGGAACAATTTTAGAGATAGGAAGAAGACAGCTAAAAGGTTATTTGGATAGTAAACAGGATTTAATTCAAAAACAGCAGGAAGCTATAAAGCAGTCTATGGGTATAGAGCTATACAATAAAGATAAACAAGTTGTTCAGGAGGCAGTTAAAACGGTTGAACAGCTAGGAAAAGAATTTGATTGGGATGGAACTCTTAAACATTCTAAAGTTTTAGAGTTTGTGGCTGGAAAGACAGGCTTGTCCGACACAGAAATCTATAACACTATAAAGGCTACTGTATTGGAAGTAAATAAATATAAAACAGTACAGAAATAATTTTAAACCTAGTGGGGGCAATTCCTGCTAGGTTTTATTTTTTTGTGTAAAATATGGCTATTTTGTTATAATATATAGTAATAAGAAATTTGATGTATAAAGGGGATAAAATCATGAAAAAGAAAATAGCTATATTGGCAATGTTTTTTACTTTAGTCTTTACAAGTTCAGTTTCAGCAAAAACACTTGAACCAAGATATAATGTAGCTTGGAATAAAATATGGACCATAACCTTTAGCCAACCAATTCAAGAGGTTGAAGCTACAGTTACCAACATCAATGGGAAAACTGGTGAAGATGGTGGAATAATGGGGGGAATATTAGTAGATAAAAATAATAATAAAGTAACAGTTACACCAGTTTTAAGCTATCAGCCAGGGACTTATATTTTAAAAATAACAAATGCAACAGCAATAAACGGACAAAAATTAAAAGAACCCGTCACAATGCAGTTTGTGGTTAATCAGCGTACACATTAATACAAAAACTCCAGCTTAAAACTAAGCTGGAGTTTTTGTATTTCTATAGACTTTATATAAATTTGAGAAAAGGTGGGTGAAAGGTGGGTATTATTAAAAACACTAATAAATTCAAATCACATTAAACCTACCTATATCAATGGTCGGAGTGACAGGATTTGAACCTGCGACCTCTTGCTCCCGAAGCAAGCGCGCTACCATCTGCGCTACACCCCGCTCATATGCTATTTTATACCATATATAAAGAAAACACAAGATACTTGTAAACTGTAGTGCACAATGCACGATTTGTAATTGAGGATAATTTCCTGTTATCACAAAAATAAAAATATTGCGAAGCAAAGCTTCGCAAGTTAAGAATTAATAAGGGTGATTTTTAGCTATTGCAAAAATCTTTAAATATATAAGTCAGTGTTTAGTAATGTTTTGCTTTAGCGAAACGAGTGGTGAAAAGCTTAATCAAAGATTTTTTGTAGTATAACGAAAAAAATCTACATTAATTATTAATTCTTCATTCTTAACCATTAATTAAAAATACAGTATCATATACTCTTCATTTTATCCTCATTATCGCCTTCGCCTCTTGTAGGAACTGTAGACATGAGAAATCCAACTAGTACTGATACTAGGGCCGGTGATATTATATTTATATAAGCTATGTAAGAGGTTCTATATAATATTAGTGCAGTTATGCCTGTTAAAAGTATGCTGATTATAAAAATATAAATTACAAATTTAGCAAAAGAACTAAAAAACTTTTTATATAGTTTGTGCCTTGTAGGGCCACTTATTATTTTTTGAAACAAAAAGTATGATAATAGAATTAAAATTACGTCTACTGAAGCAGATATTAAAAAATTTTTCAAATAAAACACCTCCAATAGGTTTATTAATCTATAGTATTACCCTATTGGAGGTATTTTACACTCGAATTATTCGCTTAAATACATTTCTCCTACTTTAAATACATCTCCTGCACCTACAGTTAAAAGAAGATCTCCATCTTTTAAATTAGATTTTAAATAATCAACTATGGATTTAAAGTCTGAGATATTAGTGGACTTTATACCACGTTTTGCAATTTCTTTAGACAGCATAGCAGAACTTACCTTGCCAGTGTCTTTTTCTCTTGCAGGATATATATTTGCCAAAATTAATTCATCTACGTTGTCGAAAGCCTCAGTAAATTCTTTAAATAAGCTTATAGTTCTTGAAAAAGTATGGGGCTGAAATACACAAATTATTCTCTTGTGAGGGTAATTTATAGCAGCATTTAAAGTTGCTTTTATTTCAGTAGGATGATGAGCATAATCGTCTATTACTGTTATGCCTTGTTTTTTACCTTTCAACTCAAATCTTCTGTGAGTACCTTTAAAGTTTTCCAATCCCATTTTTATGTTATCAGTGGATATATCTAAGATTAAAGATACGGCTGTACTTGCCAGTGCATTTAATATATTGTGTTTACCTGGAACATTCAAATGTAAAGATGATATTTTAACATCATTTTTGTATATATCAAAGGATGCACAACTTTTTTCATCAAAACATATATTTTTAGCTGTAATGTCACCAGCATTAATTCCATAAGTTAATACGTTGCAGTTAACATTTGATATAACATTTTTCATCCTTGCATCATCCGCACAACCAACTAAGTATCCTTTTTCTGGAATTAAATTTGCAAATTTTATAAAGGCATTTTGTATATCATCTATGTCTTTATAATAATCAAGATGATCTGCATCTATATTTAAAATTACTCCTATGGATGGAAAAAATTTCAGAAAAGATCCTTTGTATTCACAAGCTTCAGTAATGAAATAAGAGCTGTTTCCTATTCTTACATTACCATTTATATTGTCCAAGTTTCCTCCTACTAATATGGTAGGATCTAAATCTGCTTTAAGCGTAATACATGACAGCATGGATGTAGTTGTGGTTTTACCATGGGTACCTGCTACAGCTACATTATACTTATGCCCTTTCATTATATGACCTAAAAGCTCAGCTCTGGACATTAGAGGAATGTTCAAGGTTTTAGCTTTTAAAAATTCCTCATTATTTTTTTGGATTGCGGCAGTATATATAACTAAATCTATATCTGGCTTTATATTTTCACTGATTTGTCCTATATAAATTGTAGCTCCTTTTGATTTTAATTTTTCTGTTGCAGGAGAAGTTTTTATATCTGAACCAGATACTTTAGAACCCTTTTCTAATAAAATTTCAGCTAAAGCACTCATGCTTACTCCGCCTATACCTATAAAATGTACTTTCTTATTTTTTATAAAATCAAATGACAACTAAATCACTCCTTTAATTTAACTAACTCATCTAATAATTATATACAAAAATTAATTAAAAAACATAACTTTATGGATATAATTTATAATTTACAATATTTGAACCCTAAACTTTTTAAAAACTTTGAAGAGATAAATTCTTAAGTTACTAGTTGAGCTTGTAGTAAATAGGTGTTGATAAATAACATTTTTTAGAATACAATATGAATAATAGAATAAAATAATAACATATTATTCGTAAAATTATATAGATGGGTGATAGAATGCAAAAGTTTAGTAGAAATCAGAGAATAGCTGCAGTAACAAAAATCTTACTTGAAAACCCTAATAAAATAATGGGTTTGAATAACTTCACAGAAATGTTTAATACTGCAAAGTCTACTGTGAGTGAGGATATTGTAGTAGTGAAGGATACTTTAAATAAATTGGACATGGGAAAAATAAATACTGTATCAGGAGCAGCAGGGGGAATTAAATATGTATGTGGTATGTCTAATGAAAAGAAAAGGGAATTTGCTGAAAAATTATGTATTATTTTGAAAGATAGAGAAAGAATAATACCAGGGAATTTTTTATATATGACAGATATAATGTTTAACCCTAAGATAATATACACGGCCGGATTGATATTGGCATCTATTTTTATAGAAAAGGATATTGATTATGTAGTTACTGTTGAGACAAAGGGAATTCCACTAGCTTATGAAGTAGCCAGGATGCTTGGAGTTCAACTTGTAGTTGTAAGAAGGGAAACGAAATTTACTGAAGGCTCTACTTTAACTATAAATTATGTATCAGGTTCTACAGGAAGAATTCAAAATATGTCTTTGTCTAAGAAGGCATTGAAGAAAGGAAGTAAGTGTATTTTTATTGATGACTTTATGAAAGCAGGAGGAACTGCTAAAGGTATAGTAGATCTTTTGAAGGAATTTGAAAGTGAACTTTTAGGAATAGGAATTTTAATAGACAATATAGGAATAGCTAACAAATTAGTTGAAGACTATGTGTCACTAGTTGATTTTAAAGGCATTGATGAAAGTGGAAATGCAATTCTATTTCCTTCTAAAATGTTTAACTAATAAAATTTTCAAAAAATTTTATTTATTTTTAATAAAATAGGAAGGAAAAATACAAAATATAGAGAATAGTATATACATAAGCATCTTGGAGGTGGATTTATATGCAAATTACAGACGTTAGGGTAAGAAAAATTGCAGCAGAGGGTAAGATGAAAGCTATTGTTTCAGTAACCTTTGATAACGAATTCGTAGTTCACGATATAAAAGTTATAGAAGGTCAAAATGGTCTTTTTATAGCAATGCCAAGTAGAAAGACTCCTGATGGAGAGTTTAAAGACATTGCTCACCCTATAAATACTCAAACAAGGGAGAAAATACAAAAGGCAATTCTTGATGAGTATGAAAAAGTAAAAAGTGAAGAAACTGTTACCGAAGAAAAGGTTAAGGAATAATAAAAGGGAGTATTTATACTCCCTTTTATTATTCCTTAATAATTTTGAAAATACATTTAAAAAATTATTATCCGAAAGTTATTTATAAGGTTGCAAATAATTTTCATATAAAATATAATATTATAGGATGTTTTAATAATATAATGTATAAAATTGAAGCTTATAACCATAAAGAGGTGTTAAAATGTATAATTGTGCTATAATATTGGCGGCTGGAGAAGGAAAAAGGATGAAATCATCTAATCCTAAAGTACTTCATAAGGTTTGCGGAAGAGAAATGGTGAATATAGTTATTGATACTGTAAAGAAAGCACAAATAAAAAATATAGATGTGGTAATTGGCAAAGGTTCAGATGAGGTAAAAAAACATACTGAAAGCAGGAATGTAAGTTATTCTTTTCAGGAAAAACAATTGGGTACAGGAAATGCAGTTTTATGTTCGGCAAGCTTTTTAAAGGATAAAAAGGGAACTGTAGCTATATTTACAGGAGATGCACCTTTAATAAAAGAGGATACCATAAAAAAGATGCTAAGCTTTCATAATGAAGGTGAATATAAAGCTACTATACTCACTTCTTTAGTGAAAGATCCTTCTGGATATGGAAGAATTATTAGAGAAAAAAATGGAGAAGTATCTAAAATAGTTGAACATAAAGATTGCTCAGAGGAAGAGCTTAGAGTAAATGAGATAAATTCAGGAATGTACTGCTTTGACATAGAGAGCTTAATGGAAAGCCTAGATAAAATACATAACGATAACGCTCAAGGCGAATATTATTTGACTGATGTCATAGAAATATTGAAAGGTCAAGAAAAAAAAGTTGGAGCATTACCAATTCCATTTGAGGAGACTATGGGAGTTAACTCAAGGGTTCAGCTTTCAGAAGCTGAAAGAATTATGAGAAAAAGAATAAATAGAAAACATATGGAAAACGGTGTTACTCTTATTGATGCTGATAATACTTACATAGAGTTAGACGTTAAAATAGGTAAAGATACTATATTATATCCTGGAAATGTACTTCAGGGTAATACTGTAGTGGGCGAAAATTGTACATTGTATCCTAATTCTAGAATACAAAATAGTACAATACAAGATAATGTAACAATTCAAAGTTCAGTAATACTAGATAGTACTATAGGAGAAAATACTACTGTAGGACCTTTTGCATACATAAGGCCTGAAAGTACAATAGGTAAGTCTGTAAGAATAGGCGATTTTGTGGAAGTAAAGAAGTCAACTATAGGTGATAAGACAAAAGTGTCTCATTTGACATATATAGGAGATGCGGAAGTTGGAAGTGGATGCAATTTTGGCTGTGGAACTGTAGTAGTAAATTATGATGGAAAGAAAAAGAATAAGACGTTAATTGGAAACAATTCATTTATAGGATGTAATACAAATTTGATCTCTCCAGTTAAAGTTAATGACGATACTTATATAGCAGCAGGTTCTACAATAACAGATGAAGTTCCAGAAGGAGCGTTAGCAGTAGCTAGGGCACGACAAATAAATAAGGAAAATTGGGTATATAAAAAAGGATTAAAGAAATAAAATTTTAGGAGGGCTTTACATAATGATAACCCATGGTAAAAACATTAAAATTTTTGCAGGCAATTCTCATCCTGAATTAGCTAAGCAAATAGCGGATATTTTAGGAACTAAAGTTGGAAATTCTAAAGTTTCTACATTTAGTGACGGAGAAATATCTGTAGATATTAATGAGACAGTTAGAGGAATGGACGTATTTATAGTTCAATCAACAAATGACCCTGTAAATGATAATTTGATGGAGCTTTTAATTATGATTGATGCATTTAAAAGAGCGTCAGCAGGGAGAATAACAGCAGTAATGCCTTATTACGGATATGCTAGACAGGACAGAAAAGCTAAGGCAAGAGATCCAATTACAGCAAAACTTGTAGCAGATATATTAACTGCTGCTGGGGCAGACAGAGTACTTACAATGGATTTGCATGCAGCACAAATTCAAGGATATTTCAATATACCTTTAGATCATCTTTTGGGAGCACCTATTCTTGCAAAGTATTTTATACAAAAGGAATTTGACAAGAGAGATGACATAGTTGTAGTTTCACCAGACCTTGGAAGTGTAACAAGGGCAAGAAAATTTGCCGACAAGTTAAATGCAAGTATAGCTATTATTGACAAGAGAAGACCAAAAGCTAATGTATCAGAAGTAATGAATATAATTGGGGATATAGAAGGAAAAACAGTTATATTAGTGGATGATATGATAGATACAGCTGGAACAATAACAAATGGTGCTAATGCTCTTATGAAACGCGGAGCAAAAGAAGTTTATGCTTGCTGCACACATGCAGTATTATCAGGACCAGCAATAGAGAGAATAAAGGATTCTGTTATAAAAGAACTAATAATGTTGAATACTATAAACTTACCTGACAGCAAAATGTTGGATAAATTTAAGATACTATCTATAGCTCCAGTATTTGCAGAAGCTATAAAAAGAATATATGAAGATGTTTCTGTAAGTAAATTATTTGAAGATTAGAATTAAAAGGCATGTAGAAAATATATTCTACATGCCTTTTAATTAAAAATATTAAAGCGTACGTAGTATTTATGACTTATTTGTAACTTTTGATAATATATTATTATTTATACAAGAATATGTGATAAATTTAATATAGGGAAATTTTCTTTATTATAAATAACATGATTGATGAGGTATTCATATATCAATATTTATTTAGGAGGGTGAAATTATGGAAGGGTCTATAGGTAAAATTTTAATAGTAGATGATGATGAAAATATATGTGAAGTAATAAAAATGTACGTAGAAAGTGCAGGATATGAGACAAAGGTTGTTAATGATGGTAAGACAGCGGAAACTATGTTTTTAGAATATAAACCGGATTTAGTGCTTTTAGATATAATGCTTCCAAATATAGATGGAATAGATGTACTCAAATGGATAAGAAAAGAATATGAGACACCTGTAATTATGCTTACTGCAAAAGGAGAAACTTTTGATAAGGTTTTAGGTCTTGAATTGGGAGCAGATGACTATATAGTTAAACCTTTTGAGGCCAAGGAAATGCTAGCTAGAATTAAGGCGGTACTTAGAAGGTATAGTGTGGATAACGAAAACAAGGAAGTGCTAAAGTTTAATCAACTAACTATTGATATAAATTCATATACAGTAGTTTATAAAGATGATGAAATAAAAATGCCACCGAAAGAGTTTGAACTACTACATTATCTTGCAAGTAATAAAAACAGAGTATTTACTAGAGAACAACTTTTATGTGAAGTTTGGGGTTACGATTATCCAGGAGATTCTAGAACTGTAGATGTACATGTTAAGAGATTAAGGGAAAAGCTTCAAGGAGGACCAAATTGGCAAATAGAAACTGTGTGGGGTGTGGGATATAAATTTGAGGTGAAGTAAATGAAAAAGGGGTTATTTTCAAAACTTATGGTTGCGTTTACTGGAATCATTATAGTTAGTTTTGTAATGACGTCAGGTTTTTTATCCTATTGGTTTGAAAGTTATTATTTTCAACAGAGGAAAGTAGAGATGCTTAGAGAATCTCAGCTTATAGAATATAAAGCTATACAGTATTTAAATGGAAATTTGACTTCAGATAATATAAATGAAACTTTAAGTTACATAGGAAAGTATTTATCAGCAGATATATGGCTAGTTGATAATTACGGATATATTTATTCTGTATCAAAAAGCGAGCATAAAAAACTGATAGCTACTTCTAGACAAATAGTTACCAAAGATTTACAAGACCTTAGAGAGAATAAAACAGTTAATAAGATACAAAATTACCCAGGTATATTTACAACTCCAGTTCATACATTTGAAATACCTATTTTTTCGAATGGAGTTTTCAGAGGTGCTATAATGATGCATACTTCTATAAGTGAATTAAAGAGCCCTCTAAAGAGAGTGTATGAGATTATATGGATATCAGCTGTTTTGGCCATTATAATATGCTGCATTGTAATTTACTATTTATCACAAAAAATAATAATAAATCCCCTTAAAAAAATAAATCATGTAGCAGATAAGATATCTAAAGGAGAAGTTGAAAAGAGAGTTCATATAGAATCCAAAGATGAAATTGGAGAACTTGCGAAATCCTTTAACATTATGGCAGATTCATTAGAAAAAGTAGAAAAGCATAGAAGAGAGTTTATATCCAATGTATCTCATGAAATAAGATCTCCAATAACTTCTATAAAAGGATTTATTGGGGGAATGATTGATGGAGTTATTCCAGCAGAAAAACAGAACTATTATCTGTCAGTTACTTATTCAGAGATACAAAGACTTACAAGGCTTGTAAATGATCTTTTGGATTTATCTGCAATTGAAGCTGGTGAATTTAAACTTAGAATAGAAGAAGTAGATATAAATGAGATTATAAGACTATGTGTTATAAAATTTGAAACTAAAATAAACAATAAGAAACTAAAAGTAGATGTATTGCTGGAAGATAATAAGTTGTATGTAGCTGCAGATAAAGACAGGATAACTCAGGTTGTTACAAATTTAGTTGATAATGCTATAAAATATTCAGATATTGGTGGAAATATAAAAGTTTCAACTAAGGTTAAAGGTGAAAAGGCAGTTGTATCTGTTTATAATGATGGATCAGGTATACCGGAGTCAGATTTAAAACATATATGGGATAGGTTTTATAAGGTGGACAAATCCAGAACTTCAAAAGTGAGTACAGGGCTTGGACTTTCTATTGTAAGAAGTATACTTACCCAATTAGGTGAAGATATATGGGCTGAAAATAAGGAACCTAAGGGAATTATGTTTACTTTCACTTTAAAGAGGGTTTAAGGAATAATTACATTCTGTTCATATTTGTGTAAAATTTTTTTATTATAATTACTCTAAGTTTAGAGATTATGAGGTGTAATTAATGAATGATGATAACATAAAGGATGCTAATTGGGAAAATGTAAAAGATGATGAGGCAAAAATAAAGTTTGTAAATAGTAAGAAAAGGTCAAATATAAAGAAAATAGCTAGTTTATTTTGTGTTGTACTAGTAGCTGCAGTTTCTGGAGGTATATCTGGAGCATATGTAATTAATAAAAAACAGGCCTCTAAAATGTATACACCTGATAATCGAATGTTAGTTGAACCAAAGCAAGATAATAGTGAAGTAAAAGATAAATCTGAAAATACGAAGGAAAATTCTATAACAGAAGTAGCTGAAACTGTTGGTCCTGCAGTAGTAGGAATAAGTAATAAATCAGAAGGATATTTTGGATTGCAGGATGCAGGAAGTGGATCTGGAGTAATAATTGATTCTAATGGATATATAGTTACTAATTATCATGTAGTGCAAGGAGCGGATAAGATTACTGTTAAGCTTTCAAGTAATAAGATATTAAATGCTTCTGTATTAGGAGCAGATCAAAGATCTGATTTAGCCGTAATAAAAGTGGATGCAAAAAACCTTCCCGTAGTTAGATTTGGAGATTCTTCAAAAGTAAAGGTTGGCGATACTGCAATTGCCATAGGAAATTCATTAGGCGAGCAGTTTGCGGGATCTGTTACGGCAGGAATAATAAGTGCATTAAACAGGAAGATAGAGTATAATGGATCAATATATAAAGTTATTCAGACAGATGCAGCTATAAATCCAGGAAACAGCGGTGGACCTCTTTGTGATTTACAAGGCAATGTTATAGGCATAAATAGTTTAAAAATAGGTGCTAATTTAAATGCAGAGGGAATGGGCTTTGCTATAGACATAAATGAAGCAAAGAATATAATAAAATCACTTATGAACAGTGGAAAAGTATCGAGACCTTATTTGGGTATATCTGGAGAAAGTGTAGTGTCAGAGGATGATAAAATTCAGGGAGTTTATGTTGAACAGGTAGAAAAAGATAGTGGGGCTGCCGTTGCTGGTATAAAGCCTACGGATATAATAATGCAGGTAGATGATAAAAAGGTAAGAGATGTATCAGATATAGAAGAAATAATAGAAAGTCATAAAATTGGAGAAAAGGTTGATGCCGAAATTTGGAGAGATGGTAAGACTATAAAAGTGGAAGTAGTTCTCTCTGAATTGAAGGGAAATAAATAAAGAGACTTTTGGTCTCTTTATTATTTATGTCTTTTAGTATAATATATATTATGTAATGGATTTAATATAGTATTGAGATTGGAGTGAAATAATGTTTTTAATAGTTGGATTAGGAAATATAGGAACTAAGTATCAGCATACAAGACACAATATAGGGTTTGATGCTGTAGATTTAATAAGTAGTAAGTATAATATTCCTATAAATAGGGAAAAATTTAAAGGAACCTATGGAGAAGGCATAATAGCAGATAATAAAGTAATGTTATTAAAACCGAGTACTTATATGAATTTGAGTGGAGAGAGTGTAATAGAGGCTGCAAATTTTTTTAAGATAAAAAGCAGCAATATAATAATTATATATGATGATATAGACCTTGAAATTGGAAGAATTAGAATAAGAAAACATGGAAGTGCTGGAGGACATAATGGCATAAAGAGCGTAATAGCAAATTTAGGTACAGATGTATTCCCAAGAATAAAAGTAGGGATTGGACAGCCTAAAGGGGATCTTGTATCTCATGTTTTGGGAAAATTTGACATAAATGAAAGAAATGATATAGAAAAAGTTTTAGAAACTAGCGCAGATGTATTAGAATGTCTCATAAATTGTGGAGTAGAAGAAGCTATGAATAAGTTCAATGGATTAAAAATATCAAGTGATTCTTAGGTTCAGATGGAGTTTGCTTATAAGGACAACTTTTTCCAGCTGAACTTTAGAAGAACTTATCCAGGCGCGTAGCAGTGCTTATCCCCTACTTTGATAGAAGAGGGGGGGTTAGCAATGGTAGCGATCGGATAAAGCTTATTACAAAATAAGTCAGTTGATACCGTATAATCTCTTTAAACAAAGAGATTAACGGTTGTTGTGCGTTAAATTAAAAAACTTAAGTGCAATATTTATCTAGAGTTGGATGAATAAAATTTGTAGGGTGGTTGTTAAAATGAGATTAGATGGACTTATAAAACCTATGAGGGAGAGTAGAGAATTTAGAAATATTATTGATGAAATAAGCAAAAAAAAATTCCCTATAGGGGTATTTGGACTTTCAGAGTCAGCTAAAAGTTACTTAATATATGGAGTGTATAACGAAATAGACAAGCCTTTCCTAATTGTTACTCATAGTGATGTAGAAGCCAGAAAACTATATGAAGATCTATCCCTTTATTTAGCAGAAGTATATTATTTTCCTACTAAAGAGATGGTATTTTATAATATAGATGCCATATCGGGAGACCTGAGGTGGGAAAGATTAAAGGTAATAAGGAAAATGATAGATACAGGTAGAAAAATTATAATAACTTGTGTGGAATCTTTAGCCTCTGCATATATACCTGTAGGGTTATATGAAAATTATATAATTAACATATCTGTAGGGGAGGCTTTAAATTTAAAAGATATAAGTGAGAAATTGGTTCAAAGTGGATATGAAAAAAATGAGATTGTGGATTCAAAAGGCCAATTTTCCATAAGAGGTGACATAATGGATGTATACTCACCAATAGCTGCAGAAGCATATAGAATAGAGCTATTTGGGGATGAAGTAGAATCTATTAGAACTTTAAATTTAGAATCGCAGAGAAGTATTGATAAATTAGACAGTATAGAAATATTTCCTGCTAAAGAGATTATTCTTGATAAGGAGAAGATTCAAAAGGGAAGAAAAAGTATAGAAGATGACGCAGCTTTAGTAGAAAAAAAATTAGAAAAAAGCAAGAATAAAGAAGCATTGGATAGAATAGATGAGTTAACAAAGAAAAACTTAGAGAGTCTAGAGGAGAACTGGAGCTTTGAAAATATTGATAGTTTTCTTCCATATTTTTATGATAAGCCTGCTTCTTTCCTTGATTATGCTAAGGACTATTTTGTAGTTATGGATGATGTGCAGAGATGCTCCGGGAAATTAGATAGTGTATATTTTGAATTTGAAGAAAATTATAAAAATCTTTTAGAAAGGGGAAATATACTCCCCAAACAGAGTAAAATGTTATGTGCAAAATCTGATTTATTTGAAGAACTTAAAAATAAGGAAATTATGACCTTAGATGCTATTGCTAAGTCTTCTAAGGTTATTCAACCTAAAACTATAACTAATTTTTCTCAGATAACTCTAAATAGTTACCAAGGACAGATAGATTTACTTATTGAGGATATAAAGGATAAAAAGTCTAGAGGTTATAAAATTTTGATCTTATCTGGAACAAGACCTAGAGGAGAAAGATTGGTAGACACTTTACGAGAAAAAGGCATAGAAAGTAGTTATAGAGATGTTATTCATGAGATTAAATCAGGGGAAGTTGTTATAACTTTTGGAAGCCAACTCAAGGGTTTTGAATATCCGGATTTTAAACTAGGGGTCATATCAGATAAAGAAGTTTTTGGGGAAGCAAAAAAGAAGAATACAAGGAAGGTTCTTAAAAAAGGAGTAAGCAAAATAAAAAGCTTTACAGAACTTAAACCTGGGGATTTTGTAGTACATGTAAATCATGGTATAGGAATATACAAAGGCATAAAGCAGTTGGAAGTTCAAGGTCACAAGAAAGATTATTTGGAACTTATATATGACTCAGAAGATAAATTGTATGTACCTGTAGAACAACTGGATATGGTGCAAAAATATATAGGTTCTGAAGGAAAGAGCCCCAAAGTAAGTAAATTGGGAGGATCAGATTGGGCCAAAGCTAAGAAAAAGGTAAAGAAATCAATAGAGGAAATAGCTGAAGATTTAGTAAAATTATATGCAATTAGGTCTACTCTAAAAGGTTACAAGTATTCAAAGGATACAGTATGGCAAAAACAGTTTGAGGATGAATTCCCTTATGAAGAGACTCCAGATCAACTTACAACTATACAGGATATAAAGCAAGATATGGAATCAGATAAGGTAATGGACAGATTACTTTGTGGGGATGTAGGATATGGAAAAACAGAAGTGGCAGTAAGGGCCGCTTTTAAGGCTGTTATGGATGGAAAGCAAGTTGCATTTTTAGTTCCAACTACCATACTTGCTCAACAACATTATAATAATTTTGTTCAAAGGTTTTCTGATTTTCCTGTAAAAATAGATATGATAAGCAGGTTTAGAACAACAGCACAGCAAAAAGCATCCATAAAGGCAGTTAAAGTAGGAGATGTTGATATATTAATTGGTACTCACAGAATATTACAAAAGGATGTACAATTTAAAGATTTAGGACTTCTTATAATAGATGAGGAACAGAGGTTTGGAGTAAGTCATAAGGAAAAGATCAAAAAGATTAGAAAAAATGTAGACGTACTTACGTTAAGTGCTACACCTATACCTAGGACATTACATATGTCTCTCGTAGGGGCTAGAGATATAAGTGTTATAGAGACACCTCCAGAGGAAAGATATCCAATTCAAACTTATGTAGTGGAATATAATGATCAATTAATAAGAGATGCAATACTAAGAGAAATAAATAGAGGAGGACAGGTTTATTTTGTCTATAATAGAGTTGAGAGCATAAAAGAAATGGCTTCTTACATAGCCAAACTAATTCCAGAAGCAAAAGTAGCCGTAGCTCACGGACAAATGCAAGAAAGAGAACTTGAAAATATAATAGTTGATTTTATGAAAAATGAGTATAATGTTTTAGTGGCAACTACTATTATAGAAACTGGTATGGATATACAGAATGTAAATACAATGATAATATATGATGCCGATAAAATGGGCTTATCACAACTATATCAATTAAGAGGAAGGGTTGGAAGAACTAATAGAATGGCTTACTGTTACTTGAGCTATAGGAGAGATAAGGTTCTTACGGAAGTAGCAGAAAAAAGGCTTAAAGCTATTAAAGAATTTACTGAACTTGGATCTGGGTTTAAAATAGCACTAAAAGATTTGGAAATAAGAGGTGCAGGTAATATGATGGGAGCATCACAGCATGGTCATATGGCTGCTGTAGGATATGATCTCTATTGTAGGATGCTGGAGGACACTATAAAGCTTATAAAAGGAGATATAGACAAAGAACCTGTAGAAACTACTGTAGAATTGAAAATAGATGCATATATACCTGATAATTATATAAAGAGTGAAGTTCAGAAAATAGAAATATATAAGAAAATAGCAGCTATAAGTTCATATGATGATATGCTTGATATAAAAGAGGAATTGGAAGATAGATTCTCTGATATACCAACTTCAGTATACAACTTGATGGATATAGCCTATATAAGAAGTATGAGTAAGAAAATTGGAATAGAGGAGATAAAAGAAATAAAGGACGAAGTTGTTTTTTCATTTCAAGATCAGGATAGGGTTGACAAAAATGTGCTTAGGGAACTGTTTAAAACTTATCCACATGAGTTTGTGTTGAAGATGAATAAAAAGCCCGGGTTTGGATATAAATTAAAAAATGTAAAAAGAGAAGATATTTTACATCAGATTAAGGAAATTGTGAAATATATGCTAAAAATATATGAACAAAAATAGCTTTGTAGTAAAAATAGTTTTGTGTTAAAATTAATTTATATTTTGCAAAACACAAAAAGAGTGGGGGAATAAACCGTGAAGAATATAAAAAGGTTGGTGGCTGCTGCATTTATAACAGTGTTCGCATTTTCAACTGCAGGATGTAATATGATAGAAAAAACACCAGAAGCTATAGCTAATAGTACTGTGGCAACAGTTAATGGAGAAAAAATCACAAGGGGTGATTTAGATAAAGATCCAAATACAATCCAATTGCTAAGTCAAGCTAAACAACAATATGGTTCAGACTATGCAAAAAATGATGAAGCTACTAGTGCTATTAAAACCCAAAAAGAACAGATACTTGACAATATGATTACTACTAAAGTAATCGAACAAAAAGCTAAAGAGTTAAAGCTTCTACCAGATGAAAGTAAATTAAAATCAGACATGGATAAAAAGATTGATGATATTAAAAAGCAGAATTTTAAAGGTGATACCAGTCAATTTGATGCAGCATTAAAAGCACAGGGATTTACTGAGGAATCATTTAAGACTATGTTTCTAGCACAATTGAAAACTCAAGCAATAGAAACAAACATAAGTAATTACCTTGCAAAAAGTGTAAAGGTAACAGATAAACAAATTAAAGACTATTACAATGCAAATAAGGATAAGTATACAGAGCAGCCTGATAAAATGCATTTAGCTCATATACTTGTAAAGACAAAAGATGAAGCACAAAAAGTGAAAGCAAGGTTAGATAAGGGAGAGGATTTTGCAAAGGTTGCAAAAGAAGTTTCTCAGGATACCGCTACTAAAGATAAAGGTGGAGACTTAGGATTTGTAAATTATAATGATTCAGGGTATGATGCTCAATTTATGGCAGGAGCAAAAGCATTAAAAGAAGGTGCCATATCAGATCCAGTTCAAAGTAGTTTCGGATATCATATAATCAAGTGTATAAAAAAGCAGGAATACCCAGTTAAGGATTTTAACAAAGTTAAAGATGATATAAAGAAGCAGCTGGAAAGTGATCAAAAGAGTAAATTAGTTTCTCAAAAAGTTCAAGAGTGGAAAAAAGCCGCAAGTATAACTAAAAAAGAAAAAAATATTATGTAAATTAATTTTTATTTAAATAGGTAGAAAAGAACTGTAGCAATTGTGCTGCAGTTCTTTTTATTTTTCTAATTTAAATAACAATTGTGTATAAAATTGCATATTTAGAAAGATAATAATAATACAAGTTATATATTATATTTTATAGGAGGAATTATAGTATGAAAGCAACAGGAATTGTTAGACGTATAGATGACTTAGGTAGAGTTGTCATACCAAAAGAAATAAGAAGAACTCTTAGAATAAGAGAAGGAGATCCTCTTGAGATATTTACCGATAGAGAAGGTGGGGTTATATTAAAAAAATATTCCCCTATTGGAGAACTTAGTGATGTTTCAAAAGGATATACAGAATCACTTCAACAAACTATAGGAAATATAATTATGATATGTGATAAAGACAGCATGGTGTCAATTAGCGGTATACCTAAAAAAGAATATATGGGAAAAAAGATAAGTAATGAACTAGAAAAGTTAATAGATAATAGAAAAACGGTTTCCATAGCTGGGGATAAGGATGAAGATGGAATTATTCCTTTGTATGATGATGAGGATGTACAGGGTAAGTACTCAGCTCAAATTATATGCCCTATAATAGCAGGAGGTGATGCAATTGGAGCTGTAATAATAGTATCTAAAGAAAAAGCTAACTTTGGAGATATGGAGATAAAGCTAGCTGAAACTGCATCATCCTTTTTAGGCAAACAAATGGAACAATAGATAATGGCAGCATTAGCTGCCATTTATATTCTGTTGACATTATTGACTATAATTTAAAAAATATTCATTTAAAGTAATAATACCTTCGAGTTTTAAATAATTATAAACATGGAACAAATTGTTTGCAATTATAGCGTTCGGAGGTATTTTTATGAAAAAACAATCCCTTATAAAAGGCACTTTTGTATTAGGGGCAGCGGGTATATTGTCAAAATTCTTAGGACTATTTTTTAGATGGCCACTTCAAATGCTTATTGGAGATGAGGGAGTGGGTTACTATCAAATGTCATTTCCGCTTTATATGTTTTTTATTGCTGCAGCTTCAGGTATACCTGTAGCGGTGTCAAAGATGGTATCGGAGAGAAATGCCATTGGAGATCATGAAGGGGTAATTCAAGTACTTAGAAAATCTATACTCTTAATGGTTATCTTAGGAACAGGGTTTACAGCTATATTACTTATATTTTCAAATCCAATTATACATTTTTTGAAGTGGGATAGAAAATCTTACTACTCTTTAATTGCCATTGCATTTGCACCTATATTTATATCCATAATGAGTGCTTTCAGAGGATTTTTCCAAGGACTTCAAAATATGAATTATACAGCTGCATCTCAAATTATAGAACAAATAGGCAGAGTAATAGTAGGAGTGGGATTGGCATATTTGCTATTGCCTAAAGGTATAGAGTATTCCGCAGGAGGAGCAGCATTGGGGGCAGCAGCAGGAGGACTATTTGGCGGTATATATTTAATAGTAAAGTATGTTTATGTAAGAAAAGAAATAAACGTATTTAAAGTTGCAGATAATAAGGATGTACTGAGTAAATTACTGTACATAGCTATTCCAGTATCTCTAGGAGCAGCAGTTAGCAGTATAATGAGTCTTATAGATTCAGCTTTGGTACCTCAGAAATTATTGGAGGCTGGATTTACATATAGGGAAGCTGCTATATTATATGGACAGCTTACTGGAAAGGCATTTGTGCTTATAAATATACCACTAACAATATCTTCAGCGCTATGTGCTTCTTTGATGCCAATAATTGCAGAATCGTATATATTAAATAGAAAAGTTGATGTCATAAATAAAGTGGATTTATCTTTTAAAATTTCTATGGTTATTGCAATTCCATCTACCATTGGATTATATGTCCTAGCACACCCTATTCTGGATTTGATTTTCCCAGGTCAATCTGCAGGATTTGATATACTTCAATATTCAGCATTGTCTATTCCTTTTATTGTACTTGTTCAGACATCTACAGCTGTGCTTCAGGGCATTGGACATTATGTTAGACCTGTAGCTAATTTGGCGTTAGGATGCATTATAAAGGTAGTTATAACCCTATTTCTTGTGCCAATACCTCATATAAATATTTATGGGGCAGTTTTAGGAAGTATAGGAGGATATATTGCGACCTGTATTTTAAACATAATATTTTTAAGCAGGAAATTAAAAATTCGTGTAAATTATTTTGAAACTATGGTTAAACCCGCATTTGCATCCATTTTTATGATGGCAGCTGTTGTAATTATATATTTGTATGTCTATAATTATAGCATGAATAGTAGAATAGCTTGTTTTTTAGCTGTAATTGCTGGTGTGATTATATATGTACCAATCATAGTTATATTTGGAATATTCAAATACAGTTATATAAAAAGGAGATTCTTAAAAAAATAAAGGAGGATTTACAAATGATTAAGGTAGTAGGTCTGGGGCCAGGATCCATAGAATCCCTTACAATAGGTGCTGTTAATGCACTGAAGGATGTGAATAAAGTATATTTGAGGACGGAGAAACATCCTACTGTGGGTTACTTAAGACAATTGGGTATAAATTTTGAAACGTATGATCATCTATATGAAAAAAAACAAAAATTTGAAGATGTATATAGATCCATAGCAGAAGATTTAATATTAAAAGAAAAAAGTTTTCATCAAATAATTTATGCAGTACCAGGACATCCCCTGGTAGCAGAAAAATCTGTAAAATTATTGTTAAAATTGTGTAAACAAAATTCCGTAGATGTGGATATGATACCATCAGTTAGCTTTATAGATGTTATTGCAGAGAAGTTAAACATAGATGTTATTGAAGGAATAAAAATAATAGATGCTTTTGATATAAAACACGAAACATTAGATAAAAGGGTAGGTACTATAATAACTCAAGTATACGATAGGTTAATTGCATCTGAAGTGAAATTAAGTCTTATGGATTATTATAGAGACGATGCAGACATATATTTTATAAGAGCTGCAGGAGTTAAGGATAGTGAAAGTATAAGAAAAATAAAATTGTATGAGCTGGACAGACAAGAGGATATAGACTATTTGACATCAATTTATATACCTAAAGATTTAGAGTGCAAATATGATTTAAAAGATTTATTAGATGTAATGGAGAAATTAAGAAGTCAAGAAGGTTGTCCTTGGGATAAAGAACAAAGCCATGAGAGTCTAAAAAAATATCTTATAGAAGAGAGCTATGAGGTACTAGAAGCTATAAATAAAAAGGATGATGTGGAACTGACGGAGGAACTAGGAGATGTATTATTTCAAATAGTTTTCCATTCTCAAATAGGAAAAGAAGAAGGATTTTTTAATATTAATGATGTAATCAATGGTGTATGTGATAAAATGATAAAGAGACATCCACATGTATTTGGAGATATAGAGGTAAATAATTCAGAGGAGGTGCTAACAAACTGGGATGCTTTAAAGAAAAAGGAGCAAGGGCTTAAAACTCATACAGATGAACTTAGACATGTTGCACAAGCTTTACCTGCCTTGATGAGAGCTTCTAAAGTTCAAAAAAAAGCTGCTAAGGTTGGATTTGACTGGGACAAAGTTGAATGTGCATTAGATAAAGTATTAGAGGAATATTATGAAGTAAAGGATGTATATAAAAGTAAGGAAAGGGCAAAAATAGTAGAAGAAATAGGAGATTTAATATTTGCTTGTGTAAATGTAGCCAGATTCCTTGACATTGACCCTGAATTTGCATTAAATTATACTATAGAGAAATTTATAAATCGTTTTGCATATATAGAGAAGTGTGCCAGAGAGAAAGGACTGGATATGGAAGACATGACATTAAATGAAATGGATGAACTCTGGGAAAAGGCTAAAAATATATAAATTTAATTTTTTATATGCAAAAAGAAGGAATTTTTTAATTAATGCAGAATATGCTACTATATCCATATAAGTATATTCAATGGATTAGAAAGTGATGAATATTTTTAAGTATATATAATTACATAGTAAGTTGCTAAAAATTTTTGAATAGTATACAATATTTATTGCTTTCAAAAGCTTAATTAGAAAAACTTGGTTAATGATGACCGAAAATTAGCCGTAAAGATATTTGTGAATATTTGTACACATTTATCTATGAAAATTAGAGGAGGTAAAAAAAGTGAATAAATCAGAATTAATAGCAGGTATAGCAGAAAAGTCAAAATTAACAAAAAAAGATGTAGAGGCAGCTCTTAAAGGGTTTATAGAAAGTGTAGAAGAAACATTGGAAAAGGGAGATAAAGTTCAATTAGTAGGGTTTGGAACCTTTGAAACAAGAAAAAGAGCTGAAAGAATTGGAAGAAATCCTAGAACTAAGGAAGAAATAAAAATACCTGAATCAACAGTTCCTGTATTTAAAGCTGGTAAAGAGTTTAAAGATAGAGTAAATAAATAATGTATTTTTCAGAAAGCCTGGGTGAAAATCTAGGTTTTCTGTTTTAAAGGGGAGTTTGTATGAGATTAGATAAATACCTTAAAGTATCTAGAATAATAAAAAGAAGAACTGTAGCAAAAGAAGCATGTGAAGGTGGAAGGGTTGCTATAAATGGAAAAGTGGCCAAACCTAGTGTTGAAGTCAAAGAAGGGGATATAATAGAAATCAAATATGCCAATAAGTGTTTAAAGGCAGAAATTTTAAATATTGCAGCTCATGTTACAAAAGAAAACGTTCAAAGTATGTATAGGATAATTTCAACTGAATAAGATTTAAAATAGAAAGTAATATAATCCCCAATGGCTACATATATTTATTATAGGTGGAGGGGATGTTTTATGGAGAAAAAAGAAATAAGTGTAGAAGATAAGAAAAGCTTATTAAGTCTTGAAAATAGAAGAAAGTTAATGTTAACTGGTGTTATTGAAGTAGTAAGTTTTAATGAAGATCAAATAGTTTTAAATACTAATCTTGGAACCCTCAATATTAAAGGCAAAAGTTTAAAGATGAATAAGTTAGATGTACAAAATGGAGATGTAGTTATAGTTGGTATGGTAAATTCTTGTGTATATACTAATAATAAGTCGAAAAAAAGGAACCAAAGTTTAATATCAAAGATGTTTAAATAAAATCACGTTACCATGAAAGGATTAGTATGATTATATCAATAAGTACTCAAATTCGACTTATAATATTTAGCCTTACAGCAGGAATAATAACGGGAATATTATTTGATTTTTACAGACTAATAAGAGGGTTTAAAGATTTAAATAAGATAATAACGTTTATCGAGGATACTCTGTTTTGGGTATTTACAGCCATAATTGTATTTATATTTTTAATGTATACAAACTATGCCTATATGGGAATGTATGTGTATATCTTATTAGGTATAGGTATATGTTTATATTTGAAGTTTTTCAGCAATTTTCTTATAGAATTACATAATAAATTCTTCAAAGTATTGGGAAGATTATTTAGGGTATTTATATATATAATAATATATCCTTTTCAATACCTTATTTATAGTGTTAAAAGAAAAAATAAAAAAAAGTATAAAAATTAGCTTGAAGAAAATCAAAAATCAAATTACAATATAAGTGAGATGTGCTATGATAAATCGAGGAAGGCAATAGTTAATAGAATGAGTATATAGAAACGTAAATCGTTAGTGGGAGAATCGGTGATTATTAATGAAAATAAAAATCAAGTGGAAAAATATAATCTTTTTATTAATAGTTCTATATATAGGCTATATTTTTATAAGTCAGCAATTAACTATGCAAAACATAAATAAACAGATAAGTGAAAAAAAGATGGAAGAGCAGAGGGGTAAATATAAAAATCAAAAATTACAGGAAGAGGTTAAAATGTCTAATTCTAATGTGTATATAGAAAAATTAGCTAGAGAAAAATTAGGTCTTATTAAGCAAGGCGAAACTCCTGTAATAGACAATAAAAACTAATTACCAGTTATGCTGTAATAGAAAACTATAACAGGTTTTTTGAAATTATGCCTGTTGAGATTATGGAGGATAAGTGGTTGTGGATGTAGCAAAGATTTTTGGGCAAGATCCAAGAAGTCCTACTCTGTTAAAAGAGAAGAAGTTTATATTATATAGTATTATTTTTTAAGGAGGAGTTTTTTTAATATGACCTTAAAGGCAGGAAGCATACTAGAGGGTACAGTAGTTAACATTACTAGTTTTGGAGCTTTTGTAGATGTTGAAGGTAAAACTGGGTTAGTGCATATATCTGAGGTGTCAGACACTTATGTTAAGAATATACGAGATTATTTAAAGGAAAAGGACAAAGTAAAAGTTAAGGTAATTTCTATTGATGACAATGGAAAAATTAGTTTATCTATAAAACAGGCTGGACTTGATAAAAAGAGTGTTAGACCTATGGAAATAGATTGGCAAAAAGAAAAAACTAAGCAAAATCAAGGTAATTTTGAAGATAGATTATCTAAGTTTTTAAAAGATAGTGAAGAAAGATTCCAAGATATAAAGAAACATCAAGATGCAAAAGGCAAAGGATACAAAAAATCTTCTAATTACTAGTAGGATTACCTAAAGAGGCTGTTTAGCCTCTTTTTAAATTTTATTTATAGAAATTTTTAAAAATTAGTTGACAATATAGTTAGTACCATATATAATAATATATGTCGTCAATTTGTTGTGTATATATTTTGCTGGAGTGGCGGAACAGGCAGACGCACAGGACTTAAAATCCTGCGGGCTTTAAAACCCGTACCGGTTCGATTCCGGTCTTCAGCACCAATTAATGTCGCGGGGTGGAGCAGCTGGTAGCTCGTCGGGCTCATAACCCGAAGGTCGGAGGTTCAAGTCCTTCCCCCGCAACCACAGAAATATATAACATGGCGGAATAGCTCAGCTGGCTAGAGCATTCGGTTCATACCCGAAGTGTCGTAGGTTCAAGTCCTATTTCCGCTACCAATTGATGATGTGCTGGAGTGGCGGAACAGGCAGACGCACAGGACTTAAAATCCTGCGGGCTTTAAAACCCGTACCGGTTCGATTCCGGTCTTCAGCACCAATTAATGCCGCGGGGTGGAGCAGCTGGTAGCTCGTCGGGCTCATAACCCGAAGGTCGGAGGTTCAAGTCCTTCCCCCGCAACCACAGAAACTTGCATATATTGCAAGTTTTTTTTAGTTTCTAATTTACTTGCCATTGAAGTTCTTAATAATGGCTAAAGTCTAATCGGGTTACAGTATACCTTTCTAAAATTATCAAAATCACAAACTTATTAACATTGTGGATAAAATAGGATAACTAGTTTTTAGTGTATGTATAAAATAAAAATTATGAAAAAAACATAAAATTAATGTCCTAAAAAAAATATAGGGGTATCTCACGTTATGACATTTATTTCCAGAAATTACTGCTATAATGTAAGCAGTAATTTTATAAGGTGGGTGGTATTATATGCAATATGGAGCAGAGGTATTTCCTTATCAAAGGACAGAAAAGCTAAAGAATGAAGAAAAAAACCATGAAGCCAGGGATATAACAAAAACAATTCAAATAATATTTTATTTCCTAGCAGGTTTTTTAGTTGGAAGGGTTATGATGGTAAATCTTATGGCACCCTTTGGAATAGCCTTTTTTATATCAATAGCAGAATGTGAAAAACGAAAACCTTCCCTGATTGCTGCGTTGGGAACACTATTAGGGTATATTTCAATGTATGGAAATATTAAATATCTTCCTGTATATTGTATAGTAATTGTAACATTAGCAACTTTAAACCATATATTAAATAACATTAGTGCAAAAAAGAAGTTAGTATTATTATTTTCTGCTGCATTAATAGAGTTTTTTGCTTATAAGTTTTTAATATTGAAATTAACCGTTGGGGTAGCTGCTTTTAATTCTGTTTTTGAAGTTATGTGTATCTTTCCAATATATTTTATTATTAATTATTCTATATTATGCTTAAAAAAATTAAAAACTAGACATTTATACAGCAGTGAGGAAATAATTAGTATGTCTATAACTGCATCTTTGATTATAGCAGGAACTTGGGGAATGAGTATACATGAAGTATCTTTTAGAAATATAATAGCACTAGGTTTTATACTTATATTAGGTTATGTAAAGGGAAGTCCATCGGGGGCAGCCGCTGGTGTAGCCATGGGAACTATAATAGGAGTTACCTCTAGCGATATGATGATATATATTTCAGTTTATGGATTATGTGGACTTATATCAGGTGTGTTTAGGGAAACAGGTAAGTGGATGAGCGGAAGCGCTTATATTATAGGATTTATGGTACTAAAGATGTATTCTAATATAGGAACAGAATTTAAAATAATAGAAATAATTATAAGTTGTTGTATATTTTTTGTAATACCTCAGAAAATATACAAAAAAATAGAAATGGAGTTAGACTGGGAAAAGAAGCAGGAGCATTTAAAAGAAAATTATGCAGGTAAAATCAAATCTATTTTTTCACATAAGTTTGATAGCTTTTCTAAAGTACTTAATAACATGTCAGTTGTTTTGGCTAAATTGGCAGATAATGATAAGCTTGCTTTGAAAAATAAAAGTAGTGCACTTATAGAAAATTTGGCAGATAGAGTGTGTTCTGATTGCGATATGAAGCACATGTGTTGGAACAGAGAAGCTTTTTATACTTATAATGCTTTTGCAGAATTAATACAAAATTACGAAGATAACAAAAAACATATGCCAGGGGAACTTCAAAGAAAATGTACTAAAAGAACGGTACTTATAAAAAATACGGAAGAGATTGTAAATAATTATATTGTAAGTGAAATGAGAAAGAACAGACTCAGTGAATGTAGAGAATTACTAGCATCCCAAATAAAGAATATGGGAAAAACTATAGGTGATATAGTAGAAGATTTTAACTTAAATATGAAGTTCAATCCTGAGGTGGAAAATGATATACGAAGAATTCTAAACAAAAGCAACATACATTATAAAGATGTGTTTTGCTTTAATAATAAAAAGGGACACTTAGTTGTAAACTTATCTATGGAAGCTTGCGGCGGCAAACAGGAGTGTGTTAAAAATATACTTCCACTTATAAACAATGTAACTAAAAAATTAATGTGTGTAAGTGAAGACGGATGTAATATAAATTCTTCTATGGATAGCTGTAGTATAACTTTTGAAGAAACGCCTAAATATCATATAGCAGCTTATGTGAGTAGAGTTTGTAAGGATGGTGAAAAATGTAATGGTGACAGTTATAGCTTTGGAAAATTGCCAGATGGAACATATATGACGATTATAAGTGATGGAATGGGTTCAGGCCCTCAGGCAGGACAGGAAAGTAGTGCATCTGTTGAACTTATAAAGGAATTTACAAGTGCGGGTTTCAATAAAATGACAGCCATCAATACGGTAAATTCTATAATGGGTATAAAATTTACTGAAGATGAGAAGTTTTCCACATTAGATTTAAGCAGTGTGGATTTATATAAAGGCGAAGTAGATTTTATGAAAGTAGGAGCAGCGGCTAGTTTTATAAAAAGAGGGGAGGATGTTATAGTAATAAAATCAAAAACACTTCCTATAGGAATATTAGATAAAGTGGATGTGGACATTAGTAATAACAAAATAATGAATGGAGACTTCCTAATAATGGTAAGCGATGGAGTGATTGATTATGAAAGTGAGGCAGCAGGAAATTTATATTGGATGATAGAATTCCTAAAAGAATTAGATTGCACTGATCCTAAGGAAATGTGCAAGAAAATTACTGATAAAGCAAAAGAACTTTCTGGAGGGAAGGCAAAAGATGATATGACAGCAATAGTAGAAAAGGTATACAGCCTTTATTAAAGGAGATAGGTATTATCTTTGAGTATTCAACGTTTACAGTTTAAAAACATTGTGAAGCAAAGCTTCGCAAGTTAAAAATTAAGAATGAAAAATTAATAGTTAAGGGTGATTTTTAGCTATCGCAAAAAATCTTTAAATTTATATAAGTCAGTGCTTAGTAATGTTTTGCTTTAGCAAAACGAGCATTCAAAAATTTAATTAAAGATTTTTTGTAGTGTAACGGAAAAAAATCCACATTAACTATTAATTCTTCATTCTTAACTATTAACTAAAAAAATTGCTTGGCAATTCTTTTAGTTTACGCCACTTAGTTTTTAGATTTTTCATAATACTGGCGGATAAAAATCTACTGAAATTGTGAATTGTGAACTGTGCGGTGTAAATTGTGAATTGGTGCTGTAGGCAGTCTAAATATAGCTTTTATGTCATTCTTGCACAAAAAATAATTCATTTATGTTATAATAAATTAGCGTATTGTTTCTAAAATAATAATTTTTAGGAAGTGTTTGTTTTGATAGAATCTGTATTAGATACCATCACAAAAAATAAAATGTTTGATAGAGGAGATAAAGTAATAGTAGCTGTATCGGGAGGACCAGATTCGATATGTCTATTACACATATTGTATGTTTTGAGAGAAAAATTAGACATAACTTTATGTGTAGCTCATGTAAATCACTGTCTGAGAGGAAAAGATGCAGATGGAGACGAAGAATATGTAAAAAAGTTTTGTGAAAATTTGAAGATACAATTTAAAAGCTTAAAAATAGATGTAAATCATGTTTCTCAGGAAGAAGGAATATCTTGTGAGAGTGCTGGAAGAAAAGTAAGATATAGCTTTTTTGAAAAACTTAAAGATGAGTTAAAAGCTCAAAAAATAGCTATAGCCCATAATGCTAATGATCAGGCTGAAACAATTTTAATGAGAATTATGCGGGGTGCAGGGCTGGACGGTTTAGTGGGAATAAGACCTGTAAGAGATAATATATATGTTAGACCTCTAATATGCAGTACTAGAGATGAAATTGAAAAATACTGCAGCTTAAATAATCTTAATCCTAGAATTGATAAAACTAATTTAGAAACTTTATATTCTAGGAATAAAATAAGGTTACAACTTATACCATATATACAGGAGAACTTTAATAAAGATATAATTAAAGTATTAAATAGATTTTCTGATACAATAAAAATAGATAATGAATATTTAAGCTATATTTCACAAGAAAAATTTAAAAAACATTGTGACATAAAGGGAGAAAAGGTTATAATATCTAAAGAGGCATTCTTAGAAAAGGAAGCAATATTAAGTAGGATAATAAGAATGTCCTTAAAAATTGTAACTGGAAACTTAAAAGATTTTGAAAGAATTCATATTCTAAATATAATAGAAGTTCAAAAACATTCTACAGGTAAGGAACAGATGCTTCCCAATAATGTATTGGTTTTAAACGACTATGGAAATATTATAATAAGTAAAAATACAAAAAAAGCTGTATCAGATTATAAAAAGCAGTATATACTGCAAGTTGGATGCAATAATATCTCCCCAATTAAATCTACCGTGTACATAGAGCTAGTTGAAGCTAAAGAATATATACATTGTAAGAAAAATAAGTTCGTACAGTATTTTGATTATGATAAGATAGAAGGAGATGTTACATTACGAAATAGGAGAGAAGGGGATAAGTTTATACCACTTGGAATGACTGGAAGTAAGAAATTAAAAGACCTGTTTATAGATTTAAAAGTATCAAAAGATAAAAGAAATTATATTCCTATCATATGTTTTGGAGACAAAATTGGATGGATTGTTGGATATAGAATAAGCGAACTTTTTAAAGTTGATAAGAATACTAGAAATATTTTAGCTATAAAATTTGAAAGTGAGGAACTAGGAAAGCATGACCAACATTAGTGAAGATATCAAGGAAGTACTACTTGATGAAGGTAAGATTAAAAAGAAAGTTAAGGAAATAGGGAAAAGAATAAGTCAGGATTATGATGGAAAAGATTTGCTCCTTGTAGGCATTCTGAAAGGATCTGTCCCATTTATGGCAGATTTGCTTAAAGAAATAACTATTCCATGTAGCATGGATTTTATGGCAGTTTCAAGCTATGGAAATTCTACGAAAAGCTCAGGTGTTGTTAGAATTTTAAAAGATTTAGATTTTGAAATAGAGAATAAGCACATATTAATAGTAGAAGATATCATAGATTCAGGCATAACCTTAGCCTATCTTGTGGATTACTTGAAGGGAAGAAAAGCTAAGAGTGTAGAAATAGCATGTCTTTTAAATAAAGCCGATAGAAGAAAGGTTAGCGTTAATGCAAAATACATAGGATTTGAAGTGCCTGATTATTTTCTAGTAGGATATGGCCTAGACTATGCAGAAAAGTATAGAAATTTCCCATATGTTGGGATATTAAAAGAAGAAATTTACAAATAATTAGTAATAAATTTTATTGTAAAGGAATTTTAATTATGATACAATTTTACAGTATAAAACTAGAAAGAGAGGGGGGCCTTTAATGAAAAAATTTTCAAGTGCAACGGCCTGGGCAGTAGTTTTTATATTAGTGATAGTTGCAGCATTGTTGCTGGTAAGAACTGGTGAAAGTTCAACATCTATTAGTTTTAATGATTTTCAGAAGTATTGGTTAAGTAATGATGTAAAAAGTTTTCAGCTTAGAGAAGATAAAATGACAGTTCAAGGTAGTTTAAAAAATGGAACAGCATATGAGACTGTAGTCCCATCTGAAAGATTATTTCAATTTATAGGTCAGCATCCTAAAGATGGTGAAGTTCAAGAAATGTATGCTAAACCTGCAACAATACCTATGTGGGTACAATATTTACCAACGGTTCTTTTAATACTTATGCTTGTAGCATTTTGGTTTATGTTTATGCAGCAATCACAAGGTGGCGGTGGAAATCGTAATGTGATGAATTTTGGAAAGAGCAGAGCTAAAATGGCCACACCAGACAATAATAAGAAGAAAGTTACTTTTGCAGATGTTGCAGGAGCAGAAGAGGAAAAAGCAGAATTAGCAGAAATAGTAGACTTTTTAAAACAACCTAAAAGATATATAGAAATGGGAGCTAGGATACCTAAAGGAGTTTTACTTGTAGGACCTCCAGGAACAGGAAAAACTCTTCTTGCTAAAGCTATATCTGGTGAAGCTGGAGTACCGTTTTTTAGTATATCTGGTTCAGATTTTGTGGAAATGTTTGTTGGTGTAGGAGCTTCTAGAGTTAGGGACTTATTTGATCAAGCCAAAAAAAATTCACCTTGTATAGTTTTTATAGATGAAATAGATGCAGTTGGAAGACAAAGAGGCGCTGGACTTGGCGGAGGACATGATGAAAGAGAACAGACCTTGAATCAACTCTTAGTTGAAATGGATGGATTTGGAGTCAATGAAGGAATAATCATGATAGCTGCTACAAATAGACCTGATATATTAGACCCTGCACTTTTAAGACCTGGAAGATTTGATAGGCAAATACTTGTAGGTGCACCCGATGTTAAGGGAAGAGAAGAAATACTTAAAGTTCACTCTAAAAATAAGCATTTATCAGATGAAGTTAAGTTAGATGTATTAGCTAAAAGAACACCTGGATTTACAGGTGCAGATCTGGAAAATCTTATGAATGAATCTGCACTTTTAGCAGTTAGAAAGAGTAAAACACTAATTGGTATGGATGAGCTAGAAGAAGCAGTAACTAGAGTAATAGCAGGACCTGAAAAAAAGAGTAGGGTAATTGATGAGGAAGATAGAAAGCTTACAGCATATCACGAGGCAGGTCATGCTGTTGTTATGAAACTTTTACCTAATTCAGATCCCGTTCATCAGATAAGTATAATACCTAGAGGAATGGCAGGAGGATATACCATGCACCTTCCTGAGAAGGACAGTTCTTATATGTCAAAGTCAAAACTGGAAGATGAAATTGTGGGTCTTCTAGGAGGAAGAGTAGCAGAAAAATTGATTATAGGCGATATAAGTACTGGAGCCAAAAATGATATTGAAAGAGCTACAACTATAGCTAAAAAGATGGTAATGGATTATGGTATGAGTGATTTAGGTCCTATTGCATTTGGATCAGGACATGATGAGGTATTCTTAGGTAGAGATTTAGGCAAGGGTAGAAACTTTAGTGAAGAAGTAGCTTTTGAGATAGATAAGGAAATAAGGAAATTAATAGATGAAAGTTATGATAAAGCAGAAAAGCTTCTTTCAGATAACTTAAATAAGCTTCATGCAGTAGCAAAACAGCTTTTAGAAAAAGAAAAACTTGAAGCAAATGAATTTGAAGAAATATTTGCTCAAGCCTAATTGAATATATTTAAGTAGAGAGTTCCTGTGATAGTATGCAGGGGCTTTTTCTATATTACCACTACTTGTGCTAATACTCCTATGTATACTATAAAAGTGACTATCCCAAAGTTGTAGAACCTTTGGAGTATATGATTTTCTTTAAAGTGGATGATAGCAATTTAATCTTGACAAATAAAATTTTATTGATACAATTAAATTATTATTTTGACTTAAATTGATGTTTTATAGGGGCAGCTACAAAGCTGCTCCTTAATTGTGTATATCATGGGATTAATCATTATTATTTCGATTTAGAAAGGTGGTGTTGTTTAATGATTCTAGTTCTAGATGCAGGAAATACTAACATTGTTTTAGGAGTATATGATGAAAATAAACTTATTTCAGTATGTAGATTGTCTACAGATTCTAAAAGGACAGCAGATGAATATGGAATTCAAGTAATGGAACTTTTCTTACATGAAAAACTGGATCCTTCAGATATAAAAGGAGTTATCATATCCTCTGTAGTTCCAAATATAATGTACTCATTAGAGCATATGATAATGATATATTTTGGAATAGTTCCAATTATAGTTGGACCTGGAGTAAAAACTGGAATAAATGTGAAGTATGATAACCCAAGAGAAGTAGGGGCAGATAGAATAGTGAATGCTGTAGCAGCTCATGAAATGTATAATAGATCTATAATTATAATAGATTTTGGTACAGCTACTACATTTTGTGCAGTTACTGCAAAGGGAGATTATTTAGGGGGAGTAATATGCCCTGGAATAAAAATATCTGCAGATGCTTTAGTTGAAAAGGCAGCTAAACTTCCAAGAGTGGAAATAACCAAGCCTCAAAAAGTAATATGCAAAAACACAGTTGCTAGTATGCAATCTGGCATAGTGTATGGTTATATAGGTCAGGTGGATTATATAGTTGGGAAAATGAAAAAAGAAATGATAGATTTAGGAGAAGATGAACCTTTTGTAATAGCTACAGGTGGCCTTGCTAAACTGATAAATGAGGAGTCAAAGTCTATAGATAAAATAGATTCTATATTGACATTAACGGGACTTAAGATAATCTATGACAAAAATAAAGAGTAGGTGCTTTGATGAAAATAGGAAATTTTGAATTGAAAGATAATGTGGTTTTAGCTCCTATGGCTGGAGTTACAGATAGGGCTTTTAGAGAATTGTGCATAGAGATGAAGTGCGGATTTACCTATACAGAAATGATAAGTGCCAAAGCTCTTTTCTATGATAGTGATAGAACTAAACAGATGCTCAAAGTGTCTTCTATAGAAAAGCCTTTAGGTGTTCAAATATTTGGAAGTGATCCACTTATAATGGCTAAAGTTTGTGATTTTTTTAATTGCAATGAAGATATCGCCATTATAGATATAAACATGGGGTGTCCTGCTCCTAAAATAGTAAAAAATGGAGAAGGATCTGCACTTATGAAAAATTCTTCTCTTGCTTCTCAAATAGTAAAAGAAGTGAAAAAAGCTTCTGCAAAACCGGTTACTGTAAAAATGAGAATAGGATTTGACTTTGATAATATAAATGTAGTGGACTTTGCTCAAATTATGGAACAATCAGGAGCTGATGCTGTGACTGTTCATGGTAGAACTAGCACACAGATGTATAATGGCAGTGCAAATTGGGATATAATAAGTCAAGTAAAGAAAAAGGTCAACATTCCTGTAATCGGAAATGGAGATGTATTTACAGCAGAAGATGCAGTTAGACTGTTTAATAATACAGGATGCGATGGGATAATGGTTGGAAGAGGTTCTATGGGAAATCCGTGGATATTTAAACAGATATGGGAAATCAGAAATCATCAACCAGTTATATTTCCAAGTCCTTTAGAAAAAATAAATTTGTGTATGGAACACTATAGAAGGGCAATATATTATAATGGTGAAGATAGGGCTGTAAGAGAAATGAGAAAGCATATAGCATGGTATATAAAAGGACTAAAAAATAGTAAAGAGATAAAAGATAAAATAAATTGTGAAAAAAAGAGTGAAAATGTATTTAAAATTTTAAATGAATATAAATCTTTGCTGTAATTTTTAATAGAATAGGGGAATAGGATATTACTGTAAGCAATGTAACAGGAAGCAAAGTGTGAAATCGATTTTATATACTACACCGCAAAAAATTAGATTCTATAATGACAGTAGCTTTTGGGGAAAAATTAAGGATAGATTTAGGTTAAAATTGAAGGAAAAAATCTTTATAAAAGAACTAAAATTAGAAATAAAAAATGTTAAATTTCCGCCAAATATTAATATAGAGTCTTATAATAGTAACATTCTAAGGGCGAAAAAGATATCAAGGATAAGAGATATGGAACTAGCTCCTAAAGTATATAGATATTTAGATTATAATTTATACAATAAATTTCAAAGGGAACTAATGGCTTTTAGTATTATAAAGAGTTTAAAAATTATACTTAGAATTAAGAAAAAGAGTATAAGACATAGTTGCATAGTTGTTTATGATGCTTCAGAGAGAATTTTATTTGATACTATATGCTATTTGGCTAAAGAAGCTAAAAATATAATATTACTTTCTAGAGATATTATGAAAACTAATGATATTGGACAATATATTATTGCTAACTATGGAGTAACTCCCATAATTACATCTGATATGAAGTTTTCTTTTGAAAGTGCAGATTTTGTAATAAGTTCTAAGAATATCACTGTAAAGAGTGATGCATATGTATGGTATATAGATAATAGTTATATACCCAGTAATGGAGGCGTAATAGTGAACGATGTTGGTTATAAAGTTCCATGGGATTGTAAGTACAATGGAGTATCTTTTGAACTTTTAGGGTCCATACTTTGTCAAATGAATGAAAAAAATGTGGAAAAATCTTTATCCTATAATGGAATATTTCTTGATAAAATAAAATTTAATGAGGATATGCTAGTTTTATAATCTAGAAGAAATTGTAATATGAAAATTCAATTTTCAAAATGTTGACATTATAATAGTGCTGTTTTATAATTACTTAAATAATAATTAGTATGAGTAAAAGAGAGCACGTTGATGGCTAATAGGGTTATCTATAAGAATTTTACATAAATTGTTAAAAGGGGATAGTTAAATGAGTGGATCAAAAAAATATGTAATGACCTATGAAGGAATAACAAAGCTTGAGGATGAATTAGAATATTTAAAAACAGCTAAAAGAAGAGAAATTATGGAAAAGATTAAAGTAGCACTTTCTTTTGGAGATTTAAGTGAAAATTCAGAGTATGATAGTGCTAAAAATGAACAAGCATTTGTAGAAGGAAGAATAGTACAACTTGAAAATATGCTAAAAAATGCTACTATAGTAGATGAAGAAGAAATTCCGCCAGGAGTAGTAGGCATAGGATCTATTGTAAAAGTTAGGGACTATGATTTTAATGAGGAAGTAGAATATTTGATTGTAGGTTCTGCAGAAGCGGATCCAATTAACAATAAAATATCCAATGAATCTCCAGTAGGTAAAGGACTTGTAGGTAAAAAAGCTGGAGATATAGTTGAAGTACAGGTTCCAGATGGAGTTAGTAAGTACGAGATACTTAGTATAAGAAGATAATTGGAGGGTAACATTGATGTCAAAAGACGAAAAGAAATTACATGCACTAGAAGAAAAGTCTAATGAGCTCATTAGGGAGAGACTGCAAAAATTTGAAGACCTTAAAGAAGCGGGAAAAGATCCTTTTGACGTATATAAAGTAGAAAGGACACATACTTCAAAAGAAGTAAAGGACAACTATGATACTTTAGAAAGTAAAGATGTAACTGTAGCAGGAAGGCTTATTTCGAAAAGAGTTCATGGAAAAGCTGGATTTTCCGATTTGTATGATAGATATGGAAAGATACAGTTATATATAAGGATAAACGATGTAGGTGAAGAGAAATTAAAAGAGTACAAATCCTATGATATTGGTGATATTTTATCTGTAACTGGTAGGGTATTTAAAACTAAAACAGAAGAAATATCAATTCATATTACAGATTTTGAACTGGTAGCTAAGTCTCTCAAACCGCTTCCAGAAAAATGGCATGGCTTAAAAGATCCAGATTTGAGATATAGGCAGAGATATGTGGATTTAATAATAAACAGTGACGTTAGAGATACTTTCTTGAAGAGAACTGCCATAATAAAGTCAATAAGAGAATTCCTAGATAATAAGGACTACATAGAAGTGGAGACTCCAATACTTTCGTCAATAGCTGGAGGAGCTGCAGCAAAACCTTTTACAACCCATCATAATGCACTTGATATAGATATGTATTTGAGAATTGCTACAGAACTATATCTTAAAAGACTTATAGTTGGTGGTTTTGAAAAAGTATATGAAATAGGTAAATGCTTTAGAAATGAAGGTATGGATATAAGGCACAATCCAGAATACACATCTATTGAATTATATGAAGCTTTTGCAGATTATAACGATATGATGGAAATTACTGAAAATATGATAGCCTATGTATGTGAGAAAGTCCTTGGTACTACAAAGGTAGTTTATGAAGATACGGAAATAGACTTTAAGCCACCATGGAATAGAATTACTATGGTAGAAGCAGTTAAAAAATTTGCAAATGTAGATTTTGATGAAGTGAAAGACGATGAAGAAGCTAGAGAAATTGCTAAAGAAAAACATATTGAATTAAAGAAGGAACTGAAGGATTGTTCAAAGGGTGATATATTGGATGCTATGTTTGAAGAATTTTGCGAAGAAAAGTTTATTCAACCTACTTTTGTAATGGATTATCCTGTAGAAATATCACCTCTTACTAAAAAGAAAAGAGGAAATCCTAAGTTTACGGAAAGATTCGAAGGATTTATATTTGGAAGAGAAATATGTAATGCATATTCAGAACTAAATGATCCTATAGTGCAGAGAGAAAGATTTATGCAGCAGCTAAAAGAAAGAGAACTAGGTGATGATGAGGCATATATGATGGATGAAGATTTCTTAAATGCACTTGAGATAGGCATGCCTCCAACTGGAGGTTTGGGAATAGGAGTAGATAGACTTGTAATGTTCCTTACGAATGCCACTTCAATAAGGGATGTTATATTATTTCCTACAATGAAGCCAAATCAACAGCAGTAAGTATATAACTTGTTTGAAGACCTAAGGAAATTTCAGTTAAAGTCCATAGGTCTTCAAAATGTTTTTACATAAAAAATAAAAAAATGTTGCATTTTTAAAATCCCATGATATAATATTATATATAAGTTATTCCGTGGTAGCTCAATGGTTGAGCATTCGGCTGTTAACCGAAGGGTTGGAGGTTCGAGCCCTCTCCACGGAGCCATTTCATTTTTTGTAATATTTAAAGACTTATTATTTACATTTAAAGATAATAGGATAAGATGAAAACTATATAGAAAAAATTAATATATGCTGTGATAAAGAATAGTATTAATGTAAATCTCTACAGAGAAGTTGTGGATGGTGTAAACAACTGGGATTTTATTTATGAAGGAACTTTTGAGCTAACTATGTATTTAAAGATGAGCTTGTGCTAAAGAGGGTGGAACCGCGGAAATAAAATTCGTCCCTTATGTGGCAGGTTCTTTTTTTATATTTTAAAATCCCAATTTAATGTTTAATAATAAGTAATGAATTAAAATAGAAAGGGGAAAAAATAATGTCTTTTGAAAAAACTATGGATAAAGTAGTAGCTTTAGCTAAAAGTAGAGGATTTGTATATCCTGGGTCAGATATATATGGGGGCCTTGCTAATACATGGGATTATGGCCCTATTGGAGTAGAACTAAAAAATAACGTAAAGAAAGTTTGGTGGCAAAAGTTTGTCCATGAAAGTGAACATAATGTAGGAATAGACTGTGCCATACTTATGAATAATGAAGTTTGGGTAGCTTCAGGTCATGTGGGGAACTTTTCTGATCCACTTATGGATTGTAAAGAATGCAAGGCTAGGTTTAGAGCTGATAAGTTGGTAGAAGAACATATGACAGCACAAGGAGTAGAAAAGGCTAGTGCTGATGGATGGAGCAATGAAAAATTAGAGAAATACATAGACGACAACAATATTGTTTGCCCTAGCTGTGGAAAGAAGAATTTTACTGATATCAGACAATTTAATCTTATGTTTAAAACATTTCAAGGAGTTACAGAGGATTCAAAATCAGAAATATATCTGAGACCTGAAACTGCACAGGGGATATTCGTAAATTTTAAAAATGTTCAAAGAACAAGTAGAAAAAAGATACCTTTTGGAATAGCACAAATAGGTAAATCTTTTAGAAATGAAATAACTCCAGGAAACTTTACTTTTAGAACTAGAGAATTTGAACAGATGGAACTTGAATTTTTCTGTAAACCGGGAACTGACTTAGAATGGCATGATTATTGGAAAAAGTATTGCTGGAATTTTTTATTGAGTCTTGGAATAAAAGAAGAAAATATAAGATTTAGAGATCATGATAAGGAGGAACTTTCCCATTATAGTAATGCCACTTCTGATATTGAATATTTATTTCCATTTGGATGGGGCGAGCTTTGGGGTGTAGCAGATAGAACGGATTATGATTTAAAACAGCATCAAGAGCATTCTGGTAAGGATATGACTTATTTAGATACGGTAACTAAGGAAAAATATATACCATACTGTATAGAACCTTCTGTAGGAGCTGATAGAGCTGTACTTGCATTTTTAGTTGATGCATATGATGAAGAAGAATTAGAAGGAGGAGATGTAAGGACAGTACTACATTTTCACCCTGCTATAGCTCCATTTAAAGCAGCTATTTTACCTCTTAGTAAAAAGTTATCAGAAAAAGCTTTAGAAGTATACAACATTTTAAGAAAAGATTTTAATGTGGAGTATGATGATGCAGGAAGTATAGGTAAGAGATATAGAAGAGAAGATGAAATTGGAACGCCTTATTGTATAACAGTAGATTTTGATACAATGGATGACAATACTGTTACTGTAAGAGATAGGGATACCATGGAGCAGTTTAGAATAAAAATAGAAGAATTATCGGCATTTATACAAGAAAAAGTGCAGTTTTAAAGTGCAGTTTTAGTAAAAAGGTGTCATATAAATTTGAGAAAATTTATATGACACCTTTTGTTATTCTGCGGTTATTTGTTCGGAGTAGCAGTACTCTATATTTTTTATTAAAAAAATTTACCGAATCAAAAGATCCGGTAAATTAGGGTTTAATCATGGGGATATGTTATATGTTTAATTAAAACTTGGGGAATTATATTAATGTTTCCTTACGGCACGAATATAGTATAACATAACACAATAATAATTTTCAATAGAGTCATATAAAGTCATTAAATTAAATATTTTCTCACAATTTAGACTTTAATAGTATATTGGGGCGAATAAGCTAAATATTGTTTAAGATCTATACCGTCGGAGTTATTCTAGTACGATATATCTACTTCATACAAATTTATAGAAAATTATGTTATGATATAAGCGTGATTATAATTAGCAGATTTATTTTTGGAGGTTTTTTTAATGAAGGAAGATTTTGATAACTTTAAAAAGTTTATAAAGAATAAAAAGACGGCAGTAGTTGGAATAGGAATAAGTAATAGACCTTTAATTAATTTTTTATTGGGACTAGGTGCACAGGTAAGTGCTTTTGATAAAAAAGATGAAGGGGAACTTGGTGAAGTTGCCAAGGAATTAAAAAAGCGAGGAGTGAATTTAGTATTAGGCAAAAATTATCTCGAATATTTAGATAATTTTGATGTAATATTTAAGACTCCCTCTATGAGAATAGATAGTCCTGCACTTGTAAAAGCTAAACAAAATGGGGCATATGTAACTTCAGAAATGGAAGAGTTTATTAAATATTGTCCTGCTAAGATATATGGAGTAACTGGCAGTGATGGGAAAACTACAACTACTACGCTTATATACAATATGTTAAAGGAACAGGGATATAAAAGTTGGGTTGGCGGAAATATAGGTACCCCATTATTTTCCAGGATAGAAGAAATAGATCCTGAGGATAAGGTAGTTCTTGAACTTTCAAGCTTTCAACTTATGGGTATGGATGTATCACCAGAGGTAGCTGTGATTACTAATATAAGTCCAAATCATCTTGATATTCATAAGGATATGGAAGAGTATGTGAATGCAAAAAAAAGTATATTTAAGTATCAAGGAAACCAGGATGTGGTCATTCTTAATAGAGATAATGAGTGTACTAATGCTATGGTAAAAGAAGCTAAAGGAAAAGTAAGACAGTTTAGTATTGAAGAAGAATTAACTTCTGGTGGATATTTAAAGGGAGACATTTTATGTATTGATGGGAAAAAAGTATGCAAGATAAGTGAGGTTAAACTTAGAGGAATGCATAATGTTGCAAATTTGCTTACTGCATTTTCTGCAATTAAAGAGGATGTTTCTGTAGATAATATGAAAAAAGTTGCTACTACATTTGAGGGAGTAGAGCATAGGTGTGAATTTGTAAGAGAATTAGATGGAGTTAAATATTATAATGATTCTATTGCCTCTAGCCCTACAAGAACATTGGCAGGATTAAGAGCTTTTGATAAACCTGTAATATTAATAGCAGGTGGATATGATAAAAAGATACCTTTTGATGTTTTGGCGGAGGAAGGATATTCAAAAATAAAAACTTTAATACTTATGGGAGCTACAAAAGATAAAATTAAAAAATCATTTGAGAAACTTAAGTGTGAAAAGGGAATTGACGTGCCTATAGTATCTGTAGATTCACTAACAGACGCAGTAAATGCTGCTAAAGAGTTATCAACTAATGGTGATATTGTGACTTTTTCACCTGCATGTGCTAGTTTTGATATGTTCCCTAATTTTGAAGTTAGGGGCAATGCGTTTAAGGATATAATAAATAATTTTTAGAATACATGAGAAGAGAAGTTGTTATAAAGAAGCAATTTCTCTTTTTTTGCCAAATTTATTGTAATAACGTTTCCTCGTGTATCGGTATGTGAATATTAAAGATTTTTATAGAAATTTATAGTATTATTTAGATAAATGATGCATATAATATGTAAGTATATAAAAGAAAATTGTAGGTATGGTATTATATCAACTGTTGTCACGTAAATAAGTCACACAGTTTGTTGAAAGTAAATTAAAAAATGTGTTGACAAAGAAAAAAATACATGATAAACTATAAAAGCTGTCGAAGTGAGACAGCAAAATGATCCTTGAAAATTAAACAGAGGAAGATATAAGTACAACTTATTTAGAATAAACCAGCAATTCTTTTGAGCTGCGAGAGCAGCTAAAAAAGTAATTTCGTAAGAATAATGTATTATATTTTGCTAACAAGCTGAAATATAATACATTAAAAATTGGTAGTAGCGAGCAAGACAAGGAAAAGTTTGAATGAGGAGCGGAGTTTACTTAAGTAAATGAGCACCGCAGTGAAAGCTTTGACGCAGTATTGTGAAGCTAATAGCAATTTTCTATAGAGCCATATAAACTTTTAAATTAAGAGTTTGATCCTGGCTCAGGACGAACGCTGGCGGCGTGCTTAACACATGCAAGTCGAGCGATGAAGCTCCTTCGGGAGTGGATTAGCGGCGGA
>NZ_LROR01000024.1:0-20002 GCF_001675205.1 Clostridium coskatii
TGTACATCCATTTAAAATCTCCTATTAAAGTTTTTCAAGTTAACTTTAAAAACTTTAAAACTTATTTTAGAAGATTATCTCACATTTTTTAAACACTTTCTATCCAATTTCTTATTTGACGCTTACTTTATATCTATTAGAAAAGAATTAAAAACAAATAGTAATAATTTTGATGAACCTAAAGAAATAGATAAGGATAAACAAAAAGAAGAATTTGACAACTTGGATATATCAGAAGATTAGAGGTGTTTAAATGAATATTACAATTAAGCAAAAAATACAGAAGATTAATAATAGTCCTGTTTTATGGTTGAAAAATTTTGTTAAGATAGTAGATAATCATTCTGAAGAAGTACATTTTAAAGTAAATGAACAGCAAAAGGATTTTATAAAAAATAAGCAGAGATTTAATATTATTGGTAAGGGTAGACAACTTGGTATGACTACATTATCTCTTGGCCTGATGTTGTGGACTGCTATTACAAAACCTAATAAAAATTGTATTGTTTTATCCTATAGTGGTGATGCAGTAAATGAAGTATATACAAAACTTCAAAAAATGTATGAAAGTATACCTGAAAAATATACGGTTGGATATAGAAAATTTAACAGACATGAGTTATTGCTGAATAATGGAAGTAGGATAACAAATAGTACAGTTGGCACTAAGGAACTTGGAAGAGGAAGTACATACAGTTGGATACACTGTACCGAATTTGCCTTTTGGGAAAATGAACAAGATACAAAAGGATTATTGGCATTGGAACAAGCACTGGCTAAAGACAAGGATAGTTGTATTGTTATTGAATCTACAGCAAACGGATTAAGCAATAATTATTATCGTTTATTCATGAACGCTTATAAGAAACATAGTAAATATAAGGCGTTTTTTTATCCTTGGTATTCAGATAAAAAGCAATTTCATGATGATTATATAGAGGCCGAAACATGGTATAAAAGTGTCAATCATGGACATAGATTACCTTCTGATGATTTAACACCATATGAACAAAAATTATATAAAGATGGTGCTAGTATTCTACAGTTGGAGTGGAGACAATGGAAGTTACTTGATACACCTAAAGACCAATTTCGACAAGAGTTTCCTAGTACGCCAGAAGAAATGTTTATTTCTAGTGATGTTGGTGTATTTGATGAAAACACTATAACAGAGAGATATAATTATATTCCAGATATATTAAGTACAAAAGAAATAAAGGAGTTACCTTTATCATTACAAGTTTATTACGGTAATGGATTAAATATATATAAAGATGTAAAGAAAACTGAAAAATACTATGGCGGAATAGACGTAGGAGCAGGACTTAAAGGAGACTTTAGTTCTATTTGTATATTAGATAGTTCAGGAGAACAGGTTGCAACATTCAATAGGAATGATGTACCTGTTTATTTATTTGCAAAAATTTGTTATGACCTTGGATATTATTTTAATTATGCAATGCTATTGCCAGAACGTAATACATATGGCCTTGACTTAATTACTAGGTTAAGGAAGGAAATGGGATACATACAAATATTAAAAATTAAAAGGTTTGATAAGATTAAAGGCCAGAAAATTTGGGACTATGGTTGGTATACAGATAATGTAAGTAAAACTAAAATGGTAATGGATTATAAGGAAGCATTTGAAACTGGTATTGTACTTGTCAACGATAGAGATACATTAGACCAGATGCGAATATTTCAAGAGCATAACGGAAGTTTTGGCAATGAAAAAGGTTCACAAAATCATGATGACTTAGTTGATAGTTTTTGTTTAGCATTGCAATCGCTAAAGAGTGGAAAATCATATATATAGAAGGGAGATAAATAAATGGATTTACAAGAATATATTAATTTATATTATCCAAATAAATTAAATTGGTTTGTTGATGAATGTAATAAACAAATACATCAAGATAGAATTATGAATATGTTTAATATACAGGAATATTTAAATGGTAGTCATGCTATTCTTAATCGTGCTGATACTGTATATAATGGTAGAACATTTAAAACTACTAAAATTATGCTTCAGTATGCAAAGCCATTGATGGCATTTCAGAAGAGTTTTTTATTAAAAAATCCAGTAACATTGACTTGTGAAGATGATAATACATTAAAAGCAATGAATGATGTATATAAGCAGGGTAGATTTAATAGTATTGATAATAAAATACTTGATAAGATGAATAAATATGGCCTTGCAGCAGAATATTTATATATTGATACTGATATGAATATTAAAAGTAAAATAATACAACCTATAGACAGTTATCCAGTATTTAGTGATACAAATGATTATATTTGCTTTATAGAGCATTATACTATACTTGCAAGTGGTATAAGTTATTATAATGTATTCTATAATGATAGGGTAGAAGAATGGGATAATCAAGGTGGAGATGGGTTATATTTAAGAAATACATATAAAAATCTTAGTGGACTACCTATATTATATTGTAAACAGGAAAATGAAGAAGATGTTACTCAAGGTAGAAGTGATCTTGAAGATTATGTTAATATAATAGATAAGATGGAAGAATTATTATCTAAATATCATGACAGTTTTTATAAATTCCTTAACCCGATACCAGTTGTAACTGGTACTAAATTAAACATAGATAAGAATGGTAATGGTGCTATTGATAAGAATATAGTTGGTAATTGCCTACAACTTGATGATGGAAGTAATTTTGATTTAGTATTAAGTAAGATGGATATTAATAGTATGAAAGAAATGTATAAAATATTAATGAATAGTTTAATGGATATTAGCATGACACCAAACATTGCATTTAATGGTGGTAGCAATCCTGCAAACCTTGCAGAAGAAAGTATTAGAATGATGTATACATTGCCAGTATTAAAAGGCTCTATGAGTGCAGAATACTTGAAGCAAGGTTATTATATTAGGTGGGAACAGATAGAGAAGTTATTAAAGTATAAAGGTATTAATGCCGATGGATTAGTTGATTGTACGTTTAATATGAGTATACCGAGCAATGAGACAGAATTAGTTAATAATATAGTTAATCTGTATAATAATCACCTTATGAGCATTGATAGTGCAATTGAGCATAGTCCATACACAAATGACATACAAAGCGAGATTAAGGCAATACAAGCCAATAAGGACAGTGATAATAATATAGGTACTACTGATAAGGATAAAGGTACTGGTGCTGATTTAAGTAATTCTGAAGGTGCTGGTGATAATAATACTGTTGATAATAGCACTGATAATAATAGTAATGATTAAACATATATAGTTGATAATAATATCAATGTTGCTGATAATACATACACTAATTAAATAGTAAACACAATGAATTAAACAATTAGTAACTGATGATTATTATTAATTATAAATATATCTGAAAGTGTTGATATTGGTGGGTAGTAGAAGTGAGGTATTAGGGAACATTTGTTTGTACCATGTGTTACGGAAAATTGGAGAATTTTAAAAAAGTAATTAAAAAAAGTTTTTAAAAATTCAAAAAAATTCGGAAGTCATGTTCCGTTACATCCGAAAGTTGAGTAATAATAAGTAATATATATAATACTTATTATATGAAATTATCCAATTATGTAAATATATTATAATAAATATACATAAGCGTGGAATTTTATACAATGGTAAATAGTTACATTTTAATGCATATATGCACTGACATACATAGTTTTCTGTATAAATATGCTGAATAAATCTAAATGAGAATATATACAGTTACGAAATAAAAAAACGAAGTTCGTGTTAAGCCAATAGTATCAATGGATAATGACTATTTTAATAAACTTGATTAAGTTCGCTAAGGGTTTATTTAGCGAAGTTGATGTATCAATTGAATTATATTATCATTTAGCAATCCTTTTAAAAATGTATAAAATTTCATGAGGCACTACTGTAATATAGGGGTGACTTGAGATAAAATTTTGGTTTTATTTGAACTCATTACCCCTTTTTTTAAATGATGCTTTTTAGTTAATCCAATTTTACACACACCAAAAATTTTAATATTTTAGCAGGATTTGACTATAGATTATAGAATATTATATATGAAATGCTAGTAAATTGTTAAGAAAGTAGGGATTATATTGAAAATGGATGAATTGGGAAACGGTGGTTATGATAAAGGTGAACTTATAGGCAAAATTATCTTTTATGTACTTCAGTATGAAGGTGACGATTTTATTGCTAAAATTAACAATACTGAACCTAAAGGTCACAAAAATCTTTATAACAAATATAGAAATCAATATATTGATAAAATTTTTAGTGATTTTAAAGCATATATGGGAGAAAAATTTAATCTAACAGAAAAGAGTAAAATGGACTATATTGAATATGCTAAAGATGAAAACGTAAATTTAAAGGTTCGACTAAAAAAAGATCCTTATAAGTATAGTGATATGTTTTTTATGTCATTTGAATATAATAATAAAAATTTCCAATATGAATTGAGTATTAATCCTAATCGTGAATTTACAGAAATAGAAGATTGGACACTAGATTGGACAATAGGTTGTGGTACTGTTCGTGAGCCAACAGCAAATTATAGAAATATAAATATAAATGAATTAGACGAAGATATTAAGTTTTTTAAACGTGAAAAAGATTTTTTAGAAGATGCACATAATAAAAATAGTGAATTAATTAAAGATATTAAAATGATGCCATTCCATATAGAGGTTGGAATAAGGGAAGGGGATTTTTTAACAAATAAATCAGATATAAAAGAGGTTATAGATTACTTATTAGAACAAATTGATAAAAAGTAACTTGAAGAATAATTAATACTAGGGGTTATCTCAAGATAAATAAAATATTATGAGATAACCTAATTTTATACCCAAAAATAATATTTAAAGAAGGGAATGATTAAATGACTAATATAGATAGGCTAAAAATGGAAATAGAAAGTATTACTCTTACAGATGAACAATTATCTATATATTTACAAGAGAACGACTTAACGTCAACAAATGAATACACTCCGACATCCAATATAAATAAAAAGAATATATATAGAACTGCATTATCAATACTTGAGTCCATAGCAAATAATCCAACATACATGAGAAATGTTAAAAATAATGATATGACAATAACTGAATTCAGTAAAAATATAAATAATAGAATTGACTCTTTAGATAGAAAAATACGTCTAATGTCGAGTGATGATAATGATAATGGTACTGGAGCAAGTTTTGTATATTTGTTTACAGAATAGAAGGTGATTAAATGATAAATGATTATTTTTCTATAGCACCAACTTATTTATTCATGATTAATCAGTTTGGAAAAACAATTGAATATAAACATGGGACTACTTTTTTAGGAATAGTCCAAGAAATAGATGATAAATTACAAAGTATTGATAGTAAATACCTTTTAACAGTAGAAGATTTGAAACAAGGCACTGAAATATCATGTGATGATGTAAATTATTTGGTTATGACCAGAAATGAAAAAGTAAATGGAGTTTATTATAAGTACACAATACAGAAATGCCCTTATGATATTAATTTTGTAGCAGGGGGTGTACTTCAAAGAATACCATCAATAATACAAACTAAAACTATAGATATACAAACAAACCAAAGTATTATATTGCCAGAAGGTAAAATTATTATTACTATAAGTAGGAACAATACAACGAACAAAATAGCAGTCAATGACAGATTTATTGCTATGGGAAGTGCATGGAAAATTTCTGGACTTGATAAATCATGCGAAGGAATAATCAAAGTCAATGCAGATATAGACCAAATAATGACAGGTGATGATATAATTAATGAAATACCTAATAATACTCAAAAACCTTCTTATTCATTTACTGTAAATCCCGCATCTGTTTCTATAAAGAAGGGACAAACACAACAATTAACTGTAGTTGTATCTGAAAATGGCACTCAAATAGAAAATCCTACATTAATATATAAATCAAATAATGATAATATAGTAACTATTTCTGATACTGGGATGATTACTGGAATTGGTGAAGGTTCTTGTAATATAAAAATATCTTATATTGGCGATTATAACACAGCAAGTACAAGTATTAATATAGAAGTAGCACCAGCAGAAGCAGAGCATAATTATGTACTATCTGTAAGTCCAGAAAGTATTAATATAGATAATGGAAAGACTCAGCAAATAACAGCAATAGTAAGTGATAAGGGAACTGCAATAAGTTTACCAACTTTTATATATTCAAGCGATAATACAAGTGTTGCAACTGTAAGTAATACGGGGCTTGTTTCAGGTATAAGCGTTGGAAGTGCTAATATTATTGTAAATTACATAGGATTAGACAATAAAACTTATTCTAAGACGATACCAGTTACAATTACAGCACAATTAGTTAAAACTATAGGAATTACACTTAATTCAACAGATACTACACTTAATCCTAATAAAATTAAAATAAATCATACTCAAAATTATATTATTAGTGAAACCGATAGCAATGGCAATGTTATAAATGATACATTTACGGTTACAGGAAGTGGATGTGATCCAAGTTATTATTCTTTGACTATAACTGATGGTAATAATTTTAGTATCAATAATTTAAAAGGTACAGGTAGTCAATATTTAACTGTAACTGCTACAAGCAAAACAAATCCTTCTATTAGTGGAACTATCAAAATTAATTTAGCAGCAAGGTGGTAAACCTATCTTGACAAGATAATTATGAAGAGGTATGCTTAAATTAATTTAAAAAAGTAGATATAATCTTAATAGGGAACTTAGATTATTTCTTATTAGGAATAGAGATATATCAATGGATAAAGAACTATTGATTTTTATTAAAGATTCAGGTTCTAGTGAGGGAAACTTCATGCAGGTTCAAGTCCTGTTATCCGCACCAAAGTCAATGATTAACAGTATTAATTAAATTTTAATATAAAAATTTTATACACTAGAACTTAAAGAATTATTTGAGTGACTGGTGTATTTTTGTCTTATAATAGAACTTTGAAGTAGCAGAGGATGTTGATATGTGAAAGCTATGGGGTACAAAAATAACTAATTTTCTACAAAATATTTACTACTTGTCCCAAAAGTTATAAGATTATAGGAGCAGATATTTTGTAGAGGAGATGGGAAAATGGAAGGTATGGATGATAAATTAATTCAAGTTGGAAGGTTTTATCAAAAATTAAATGATATAATTGGTTCAAATTTACCATTACAAAAAATATATCGCTCCAAAGGACTTCCAGCCCATTTAATAAAGGAAAAACATTTTAATTGTTTAAAACATATAGATGATATATCAAATATCATAAAAAATCCTGATTATGTCGGGATAAATCCAAATGAAAAAGGAGATACTGTAGAATTAATTAAAGTACTTGATAAAAATATCCTAGTTGGAATAAAGTTAGATGTTGATGAAAATTATTTATATGTATCTACAATGTATGACATTCAAGAATCAAAGCTTCGTCGAAGGTTACATAGTGGAAGAGTTAAGAAATTTATTATTGACAAAAATAAGTAAAGAATGTATAATAACTGTGACAAGTGAATATGATAATTATAGGATTATTGAGGTCGGAAATGGTTCCCGACACACTCGAAAGAGTACCTGAGATGATGGATACACCGCCCATCCGATAATCCAAGTGTATATAAGACCTCTGATTGATTTTGGGGGCCTTTTGCTATGCTTAAATTTTTTTGAATTAATATGTAGTGTCAGTTAAAAATTTTAAGGAGCTTATATAAATATAGATCAGGATTAAATAGAATAGTATATTACATTTTGCTGTGATATACTAAAACATAAATATACATCAAATAAGTTCTAGTGAGAAGCTTATGGATGTTTAGTTTATTTGCATCATGATGTTATGAAAGGTGGAAAAAATATATATGTATTTTTCAGATTTATTTGAAAATGACCAAACAGTTGTATTTTTATAATCCAGGATGAAGGTTGAGTGTTTGTTTAAAATACCTTCTCATAGGCGTTAACTTATATAATTATAAGAAGATGGAGGTATTTAAAAATGAAAAAAAGATTGATTGGATCAATGTGCTTATTCTTAGCAGCTTGTATATGGGGTGGAATGTATGTAGTTAGTAAATATATATTGGAATTTATTTCTCCAATTACACTTGTGTGGATTAGATATGCAATTGCTTTTGTAGTTTTATTTTTAATACTTATGTTTTTTAATTATAAAAAAGGACGTAAGGTAGTTATAAAGAAGAAGGATTGGCTTCTCATTGCATGGATAGGATTTATAGGGTATTTTATTTCTATATGTCTCCAGTTTATGGGAACAAAATTATCAGATGCTCATATGGGATCATTAATTACAGCATCTACACCTGTATTTGTGATTATATTTGCTAGATTCATACTTAAGGAGTTATTTACAAAGAAAAAAATAATTTCTCTTATACTTGCTACCTTTGGTGTCATCATAGTTATTGGATTGGATTCCATGTTTATGAAACATCTTTTAGGAAATATAATTCTTGTTGGAGCTGCTGTGACTTGGGCGCTAGCGTCTGTTTATTTAAAAATAGTATCTAAACGATTTAATTCACTGATTATAACTACATATGCAATGCTATTTGCTTTAATCTTTACCACTCCACTTATGCTCACACAGCATAACAATTTTACCTTAATATTAAATAACAGAAATCTTATACTTGGGATTATCTATCTTGGAGTTGTATCTACAGCAGGAGCATTTTTTTTGTGGAATAAAGGTATTGGACTTATGGATGTAGGAATTGGATCACTATTTTTATTTTTTCAGCCTGTTACGGGTTCAATTTTTGGATGGCTCTACCTCCACGAGCAGCTTACATTTGGCTTTTTTATAGGTGGGACACTTATAGTAATAGCAGTGATTATAGCTATCACAAAAGAGGATAATTGATGAATTGAAAATGCTGTTACATGGCTTTTTCTTGTAACAGCATTTTTTTTATAGTAGTATATATTTCATTCCAATTTAATACCCTGGTGATGTTTTGATTTAAAGGAAGGCGGTTGTAGTTTGTGTCTATTAGTAGTACTTTAAAGTTACTTTTAGATAATTCAATGGCATTTTCATAACTATCTTCTATAAATATGTCACAGTTTAAACTTTTAGCTGTATCTACTTTATGAGTAGAACCAAGAACGTAAACACCATCATAAGGTATTTCATATTTATTCAAGTATTTATGTGTTATAATTTCCAGACATTTTTCACGAGCAGTTACAAAATAAATATTATTTAATTTTGCGAGTTTTTGTGTAACTTCTACGGCATCTTTTCTTATTGTCTCTTCAGTATGAAGTTTAAATTTAATTTTATTGTAAAAATCTATATACTCATCTCTTGTTATTCCAATAATTTTATGAAGTTCATATTGGGTTACTTTATCGGCAGTTATATTCTTATTAAAGTATTTATTGGCACTTTCTATCCAGTAATATGGGTCTGTAATTGTTCCATCAATGTCTATACATATATTCATATTTTTGATACCTCCTATAACAAATATACTAATATATAATTATTAATAGCATATTAAAACAAAATTAAATCTGTGTAAAAATATAATTTGCTAGAAGAATAATATTAACTGGAATATTAAGGAAACAAATGATATAATGTACATATCATAAAAAACAAAAAAGGGACAGTGATATTATGAGAATTGACAGCAGAAAAAAGCTAATGTTTTCCTGCATTTTTTTAATTTTGATAATGTTTATTTTTGGAAAAAATATTAAAATATTGAATCAAGTTAGCTCTATGAAGGTAGCTGCATCTCCTGTAGTTAAAATGTCAAATAATCATAGTTCATCTAAAAAGTATCGTATAGTACTTGACCCTGGTCACGGAGGAATAGATAGAGGGACAAGCTATGGAAATATGAATGAAAAGGACTTAACTTTAAAGATAGCAAAGTATGCTGAGTCTTATTTAAAGAGTCAGGGAGATGTAGTATTTTTGACTCGAGATAAGGACAAGCTGGTACCACTTAAAGAAATAGGTAATAAAACAAATTCTTATCATGCAGATGTTTTTGTTTCAATTCATGTAAATTCTTTAAATGATAAAAACTTTAATGGAATAACTGCATTATATTATGATGTGAACGGATATCAAAAATCTGAAAGGATAAGATTAGCAAAGACAATAGAAAGTCAGGCAGTAAAAAATGATGGTTGGGAAAGTAGGGGTATAAGAAGACAAAATCTAGCAGTACTAAGATATAGTAAAATACCTGGGGTACTTATGGAATGTGGATTTATAACTAATGATGAAGATAGAAAAAGGTTGTCAAATGATGATGTATTAAAAAGACTTGCAAAAAATATTTCAGATGGCATAATAAAATATTTAAATGAAAATCCTCAATGATCGTCAATGTAGGTATTACTAAACAAAAAATCAACTTATACTCTGGATATTTTTTACAAACTTCAGCTCGTTAAATATTTTGATAAGTCTAAGAAAAAAATTCTAAAAAAGCTAAGAACTTTTGAAAACTCGTACCTCAGACAATTCAAAAGTTCTAAGTTTTTACGAATTTTTTTCTTAGACTTATGTACAAAATATTTAAAAGAACTTTATTATTGTAAAAATATGCCTTCGTATAAGTTGATTTTTAAGTTAGAATACACATATAAATCTACATATGGATCATAAAGTTTAAAATTAAATCTATAATTACTCAAAATTGCTATTGAAAAGTTAATCTTAAATAATCCACAACTGTGGATAGATTCCATGAGGTACGAAGGAAATCGTCATTATTTGAACTTTGATATTTGGACTTTAAACTTTTTTAAAACTTTGCAGCATTGAATTCTAATTGTAGAGTTAAAAGTATGCTCTTTACTGAAACATCAATATGGAGTAATATATTTAATAGGACTTTTGAACTAATGAGTCCATAAACTTAAAGAAATTATTATTTATATTTTATATGTTGTAATAGAGGAGGAAATAAAATTGAGTTTAAATATAGTGTTATTTCAGCCTGAAATACCACAAAATACAGGGAACATTGCTAGAACATGTGTACTTACAGGATCCAAGCTCCATCTGATAAAACCTTTAGGTTTTAGTTTAGATGAAAAACATTTGAGAAGGGCAGGTCTTGACTATTGGAAGTATCTCGATTTAACTTTATATGATTCTTATGAAGAGCTTAGAGAAAAATATAAAGATGGTACTTTTTATTTTTCCACTACTCATGGAAAAAACTTTTATCATGAAGCCAAATTTAAAGACGGTGATTTTATAGTATTTGGAAGGGAAACCTGTGGTTTGCCAGATGAAATAAGAGACAGTGCCCCTGAAAAATGTATAAGAGTTCCTATGATAAAAACAAGCACTCGTTCCTTAAATTTATCTAATACCGTAGCAATAGTTGCCTATGAGGCTTTAAGGCAGATAGACTTTCCGGATATGAAATAAGGAGTAAGCTATGGAAAAAATAAAGATAATAACAGATAGTACAGCAGATTTACCTGAATATATATTAAAAAAGTACGATATAGAGGTACTTCCTCTTATTATTAATTTTGGTGAAGAATCTTATAGGGATGGAATTGATATAGATATTTATACACTTTTTAATAAAATGGAAAATAGCAGTATTTTTCCTGCAACGGCTCAAGTAAATCCACAGGTGTTTTTGGATTGTTATAGTTCTTATATAAAAAAGGGTTATAAAATAATTTCTATTCATCTTTCATCAAAAATGAGTGGTACTTATCAATCTGCATGCATTGCCAAAGAAACCCTTAAATCAGAGGATATAGTTGTAATAGATAGTATGAATGTAACTTCTGGACTTGGAATTCAAGTTATTAAGGCTGCAAAATTAAAAGGAGCAGGACTTGGAATAAAAGAAATAGAAAAGGAAGTTAAGAAAATTTCTCCCCATATAAAAAGTACTCTTGCCTTTAACGGCTTAGATAACCTTGTAAGAGGAGGACGTCTTTCTAAAACAGCTGGAGTTATAGGAAACATTTTGGGGATAAAGATAATAGTCGAAGTGAAAGATGGAGAAATGTCAGTAGTTGACAAGGTAAGAGGAAGCAAGAAAGTTCTTAGAAGTATGTTAAATTACCTTGATCAAAAAGGAATAAAAAATGCTGAAGATTTGATATTACTTCATGTAGGAGAAGTGGATATATTGGATTCTCTGAGGGAAAATTTAAATGAGAAAAAATTAGATTTTATAGAATGTGAAGTAGGATGTACAGTTGGAGTACATTCGGGATCAGGAGCTTGTGGAGTATTTTTTGTAGAGGATTATTAACATATATGTAAAGTCTGCAATTTGTAATTTAAGCATTGTAAAGTATTTCATGTATATTACAAATTGCAGAAAAAATAAACGAAATAAAATTTTTTACAGCTTCATGATATAATAAAATAAGGAAGCTGTTTTTTTAGTAAAATGTGAGAATGGGAGGTATATAAAAATGAACATGGATTTTGGACTTAATTTAACTCAAGAACAAAAGTTAATCATGACTCAGCAAATGCAATTATCTATAAAAATGCTTCAGATGTCAAGCTTTGAACTCCAAGAATATATAGAAAAAGAGTTTCAACAAAACCCTGTCCTTGATGTTAAGGAACCGGACTCTACTGAGATAGAAAAAGACAAATTGGATTATAAGGAAATTATAAAGAGTCTTAATTCAAATAATTTTAGTCATCAAAGCTATCAAAAAAGTGACGAAGAAGAAGTGTCTCCTTTTAACTTTATTTCTCACAAAAAGTCCTTAAAGGAATATTTAAAAGAGGAAATAATGGGCTTAAATGAAAAGGATTACGTTAAATCTATATGTTCCTATATTATAGAAAACATAGATCATAGAGGATATTTAGTTATAGAAGAAGGAGAAATAGAAAATGACCTTAAGATTTCAACAAAGCTTGTAAAGTACTGTATAGGTATAATTCAAACTTTAGAACCTTATGGAATAGGTGCCAGGAATTTATCAGAATGTCTGAGGATACAGGCAAGACAAAGAAAAGTAAAGGATGAAAATATATTTATAATAATAGACAAATATTTAGAGCTAATTGCGGAAAATAAATATAATGTTATAGCAAAAAACATAGGAATAAATGTAAAACAAGCTCAGGAATATGGTGATATTATAAAAACTTTTGATCCAAAGCCTTCTAGAGGATTTTATACAGGAGAAGATGTAAAATATATAATTCCAGATGCGTATATAGAAAAAATTGGAGACAAATACTATATAATTATGAATGACGATTTAACACCAAGACTAATCATAAATTCAGTATATAAAGATATAGTTGAAAATCAGGAGGACAAAGAAGCTGCGGATTATGTAAAAGAAAAATTAAACAGCGCGGTATTTCTTATAAAAAGTATACAACACAGAAAAAGTACTATATATAAGGTGTTACAAAAGATATTGGATTTGCAAAGGGATTATTTTGATTATGGAGAAAGATATTTAAAACCAATGACTCTAAAGGATATAGCAAGTAGTATGGACATGCATGAATCTACTATAAGCAGGGCTATAAGGGATAAGTATATATATACAAGTAGGGGAACAATAAAAATAAAGGACTTATTTACCACAGGGATATCAAAAGGGTTTGATGGAGAAGATGTGTCTGTATTAATTATTAAAAAGAATATTGAAAAAATAATAAATGAAGAAGATAAGAAGAAACCTTTATCTGACCAACAAATATGTGATTTAGTTAATCAACAAGATATGAATATTTCTAGAAGAACTGTAGCAAAATATAGGGAGGAGATGGGTATAAAATCATCAAAAGGGAGAAGAAGATTTTAATATTCTCCCTAATATTTATAATTGTTGTTAAATTTTTTTCATATTTCTATTTAAAAAATCATTCATATGTTTTATAATATAGGTGGGACAATTAATAATGTAGTGGGACTTATTTTGACCAGGGAGGCACAGCAGTGGAAGATGTACTTAAATTTGAGCAGAGAATAGTACCTGAATTGGTAAAACTATTAGAGAAAAGATATAACATTTTAAGGACTATATACTATAACCAACCTGTGGGAAGGAGAGTATTAGCCAATAACCTAGGTATAGGTGAGAGGATTGTTAGAACTGAAATAAATTTTCTTAAAGCTCAAGGCTTTATTGAAATAAACACTCCTGGTATGACTATAACGTCAGATGGAGAAGAAATTATAAACAAACTTAAGGATTTTATACATGAACTAAGGGGATTGTCTAAGATTGAGAAATTTATAAAGGATAATCTACATTTAGAAAATATCATAATTGTTCCCGGAAATTGTGATGAAGATATAACTGTGTTAAATGAAATAGGAAGAGCTGCTGCAAGTTATCTTAAGAATGTGTTAAAAAGTAATGATGTGATTGCAATTACTGGTGGATCCACTATAAAAGAAGTAATTGATAATATGCCTAAAGTTTCCAACATAAAGGATATATTAGTTGTGCCAGCTAGAGGTGGCATGGGTAAAAATGTTGAAACTCAAGCAAATACCCTATCTGCCAGATTAGCAGAAAAATTAGAGGGTACTTATAAATTACTTCATGTTCCTGATAACTTAAGTGATAATGCGTTAAAGGCAATTATTGAAGAAAAAGATATACAGGATATATTAAAAAGTATATCGAATGCAAATATACTTATGTACGGCGTAGGAATGGCTTGTAAGATGGCAAAAAGAAGAGGATTACCAGAAGAAAAGATAAATAAGATCCAGGCAGATGGAGCAGTAGGCGAAGCTTTTGGATGTTACTTTGATAGAAATGGAAATGTAGTATATTCTACTCCAAGCATAGGAATAGTAAATGAAGAAATAGGTAAAATAGAGATATTGATGGCTGTAGCTGGAGGAGGTAGTAAGGCTGAGGCTATTCTTGCTACAGTAAGAAATAATCATAATGGTATCCTTATTACAGATGAAGGTGCTGCTGGGGAAATTGTTAAATTTATCTGATGGCTACCTACTGTAATATTCCTACTTCTATCAAAGTAGGAGCTAACAGTAGCTACGCCCCTAGATAATTCATCTAAACTTAGTGGGAGAAACAAATTCCCACTAAGTAAGATTCATTGATAAAGTAAACACAATATATTATTTTAAAATAAATATTTAATTTTTTAGGAGGAATTATAAATGGTTAAGGTTGGAATTAATGGTTTTGGAAGAATAGGAAGGAATGTATTTAAAGCATTAGTAAAAAGATATGCTAATGAATTACAGGTTGTAGGTATCAATGATTTAACTGATGCAAAAACATTAGCTCACTTATTAAAATATGATTCTTTATATGGTAGATTTGATGGAACTGTAGAAGCAAAAGAAAATTCTATAGTTGTAAATGGAAATGAAATAAAAATATTTGCAGAAAGAGATCCTAAAAATATAGATTGGAATTCATTAGGTGCTGAAATAGTTATAGAATCCACTGGACTTTTCACAGATGCTACAAAAGCCAATGCACATTTGGGAGGATCAGTTAAAAAGGTTCTTATATCTGCTCCAGCTAAAAATGAAGATGCAACAATAGTTATGGGAGTTAATGAAGAAACTTATGATGCTTCTAAACATAATATAATTTCAAATGCATCTTGTACTACAAACTGTCTTGCACCATTTGCTAAAATATTAGATAGAGAATTTAAGATAGTAAAAGGGCTTATGACTACAGTACATTCATATACAGGCGACCAAAGACTTTTAGATGCTCCTCATAGAGATATGAGAAGAGCTAGAGCAGCTTGTGAATCTATGATTCCAACTACTACAGGAGCAGCAAAGGCAGTTGCACTTGTACTTCCTCAATTAAAGGGAAAATTAAATGGATTTTCTCTTAGAGTACCTACACCTACAGTATCATGTACAGACTTAGTTGCAGAACTTTCAAGAGATGTAACAGTAGAAGAAGTAAATGCAGCATTCAAAAAAGCTGCTGAAACTGATATGAAGGGAATATTAGGATACAGTGATGAACCTTTGGTATCTGTAGATTATAGAGGAGATGAAAGATCTTCTATAGTGGATGGACTTTCAACTATGGCTATAGGTGGAAACATGGTTAAAGTTGTTGCTTGGTATGATAACGAATTTGGATATTCAAATAGATTAGCAGATTTAACTAAATACGTTGCCGACAGACTATAATAGTATAGGGCCTGGTTTTGTAGTTTTGGCTATGAGGCCGGGCTTTTTTACTACAATAATTTTAAAATCAGTTGTATAATGTTACCGTGAAATAAATTTATGAAGGAGTTGGGAACAGATATGGCTTTTAATAAAAAGACAATTGAGGATGTAGATGTAAGTGGAAAAAGAGTACTTGTTAGATGTGATTTTAATGTTCCACTGAAAGATGGAAAGATAACAGATGAGAATAGGATTATCGGTGCACTTCCAACTATACAATATTTACTGGAGAAAAATGCAAAGGTTATACTTTGCTCACATCTTGGAAAACCAAAGGGAGAGCCAAAACCAGAAATGTCACTGCTTCCAGTTTCAAAAAGGCTTTCAGAACTTTTAAAAAAAGAAGTTGTATTTGCAGCAGATGATGTTGTGGTAGGAGAAAATGCCAGGGCTGCAGTTAAGAATATGAAAAATGGAGATGTAGTCCTTCTTGAAAACACAAGATATAGAAAAGAAGAAACTAAAAATGAAGACAATTTTTCAAAAGAACTTGCATCCCTTGCTGAAATATTTGTAAATGATGCTTTTGGTTCAGCTCATAGAGCACACTGCTCTACTGTAGGAGTTGCTAAATTTTTGGATACCGCCGTATGTGGGTACTTAATTCAAAAGGAACTTAAATTTTTAGGAAATGCAGTAGAAGATCCAACAAGACCATTTATTGCTATATTAGGTGGTGCTAAGGTTTCTGATAAAATTAATGTAATAAATAATTTGCTTGAAAAGGTAGATACCCTTATAATTGGAGGAGGAATGAGTTATACTTTTTCAAAAGCTAAAGGTCACTCTATAGGAACTTCTCTACTAGAAGAGGATAAATTGGAGTATGCCAGGCAGATGATAGATAAGGCAAAAGATAAAGGAGTAAAGTTGCTTTTACCTGTAGATACTGTAATAGCAGATAAATTTGATGCAAATGCAAAACCTATAGTTACAGATGGAGTAGATATAAAAGATGGTTATATGGGACTTGATATTGGACCAAAAACCGCTAAGTTATATGAAGAAACTATAAAAGATGCAAAAACTGTAGTATGGAATGGACCTATGGGAGTATTTGAATTTGAAAACTTTGCAAAGGGTACTTTTGCTGTAGCTAAAGCAATGGCTGAATCTGAAGCAACTACAATCATAGGTGGTGGAGATAGTGCTGCAGCTGTAAATCAACTTGGTTTTGGAGATAAGATGACTCATATATCTACAGGTGGAGGAGCTTCTCTTGAGTTTTTAGAGGGAAAAGAGCTGCCAGGAATAGCAGCCTTAAACGATAGATAGAAATAAAGGGAGGTAATTTATATGAGAAAGGCAATAATAGCTGGAAATTGGAAAATGAATAAGACTGTAACTGAAGCACTGAAGTTAGTTGAAGAGTTAAAACCTCTAGTAAGTGATGCGAAATGTGATGTAGTTGTATGCCCTCCTTATGTTTGTTTAGATGCAGTTGTCAAAGCAGTAAAGGGAAGTAACATAAAAGTAGGAGCACAAAATATGCATTATGAAGAAAGTGGTGCGTACACTGGAGAAGTAGCTCCTAATATGCTTAAGGATATTGGAATAGATTTTGTAATAATTGGGCACAGTGAGAGAAGGCAATATTTTAATGAGACAGACGAGTCAATTAATAAAAAAGTGAAAAAAGCTTTTGAATATGATATAAATCCTATAGTTTGTTGTGGAGAGACTTTAGAAGAAAGAGAATCAGATGTAACAGAAGAAGTTTTAGGGAAACAGATAAAGATTGATCTTGCGGGACTTGAAAAAAGTCAGGTGGAAAAGTTAGTTGTAGCATACGAACCAATATGGGCTATAGGTACGGGAAAAACTGCTACAGATAAACAGGCAAATGATACTATAGCTTATATTAGAAGTGTAATTGCCAAAATGTATGGCAGGGAAACAGCGGAGAAAACAAGAATTCAATATGGTGGTTCTGTGAAACCGGCTACAATTAAAGCTCAGATGGCACAGTCAGATATAGATGGAGCGTTAGTTGGAGGAGCTAGTTTAAAGTCAGAAGACTTTGCAAAAATAGTTAATTACTAAATTTTATTGTATTTTGGAGGCAAAGATGAAAAAGAAACCAGTAATGCTTATGATATTAGATGGTTTTGGAATATCTGAAAAAGCAGAGGGAAATGCAATTAAAGCGGCCCATAAGCCTAATTTTGATAAATATTATAAAAATTATTCTCATACTGAGTTAGGAGCTAGTGGATTAAGTGTAGGTCTTCCAGAAGGACAGATGGGCAATTCTGAGGTTGGACATCTAAATATAGGTGCAGGAAGAATTGTGTATCAAGCACTGACTAGAATTACAAAGTCCATAGAAGAAAGAGATTTTTTCAAAAATGAAGCTCTAAATAAAGCTATGGATAATTGTCTTAAAAATAATTCATCCCTCCATCTTTTGGGACTTTTATCACCAGGGGGAGTACATTCTCATACGGACCATTTGAAAGGACTTCTTAAATTAGCCAAGGAAAAAGGTCTAGAGGACGTATATATTCATGCGTTTACTGATGGAAGGGATGTACCTCCTTCTTCTGCTGGATCCTATATAAAAGATATGGAAAGTTACATAAAGCAAATAGGACTTGGAGAGATAGCAACAGTATCGGGAAGGTATTATGCTATGGACAGAGACAATAGATGGGAAAGGGTGGAGCTTGCATATAATGCACTTGTATATGGTCAAGGAAAAAAAGCAAAGAGTGCCTTGGAAGCAGTTCAAAATTCCTATGAAGATGGTAAAACTGATGAATTTATAATTCCAACAGTAATTGAAGAACGTGGAAATCCAATTGCTACTATAAAAGATGAGGATTCTGTAATATTTTTTAACTTTAGACCTGATAGAGCAAGGCAGCTTACGCGAGCTATAAATGATAAGGTATTTAAAGGATTTAAAAGAAATAATTTAAATATTGAATTTGTAACTATGACAGAATATGATTCTACTCTGGAAAATGTGGATGTAGCCTTTAAAAATGAACTACATAAAAACACATTGGGAGAATATCTCAGCAGTAAAGGAAAGAGACAACTTAGAATAGCAGAAACTGAGAAATATGCCCATGTGACTTTTTTCTTCAATGGTGGAGTTGAAAAACCAAATGAAAATGAAGATAGAGATCTCATTCCTTCACCTAAAGTTGCCACTTATGATTTAAAGCCTGAAATGAGTGCTAGAGAGGTAACAAGTGAAGTATTAAATAAATTAAATCAAGATAAATATGATACTATAATATTAAATTTTGCTAATCCTGATATGGTAGGTCATACAGGAAAATTTGAGGCTGCAAAAAAAGCAGTGGAAGCAGTAGATGAATGTTTGGGGAAGATTGTAGATGAAGTTTTAGAAAAAGATGGAACAGTATTTATAACAGCAGATCATGGAAATTGTGAGCAAATGACAAATTATTCTACAGGAAGTCCTATGACAGCACACACTACAAATGAAGTCCCATTTTTATTTGTATCAAATAACTCAAAACCTTTGAGACAAGATGGGATATTAGCAGATATTTCTCCTACAATACTTGATGTTATGGGACTAGAGAAGCCTTCAGAAATGACAGGTAAAAGTCTCATATTAAAAGATTAAACTTAATTAGCTGATTTTTTAAATATGTATATAAAATTAAAATAAGTAGGTAATTGCGAAACTCACTGATAAAAATGAATAAAAGATGTTTAGAAGTTGCAAAAGCATTGTTAGAAGTTTAAAGACAAATTTTTATGATTTGAAATAACCATATTGATAAAAAAAGGCGAAAT
>NZ_LROR01000025.1:0-26530 GCF_001675205.1 Clostridium coskatii
GAACACGAGGAGATAGGTCAGAGGTGTAAGCAGGGCAACCTGTTAAGCTGACTGATACTAATAGGTCGAGGGCTTGACCAAATAAAAACGAAAGAAAAAAAGTTTACTGTGCAATTTTGAGAGGACAGAGTAATTTGAACTCTTAAAAGTTAATATATAAGAAAATTGATAGAAGCGATCAGATTGAGGAAAGGCTTGAATGAGGAGTAGAGTTTACTTGTGTAAATGAGCACCGCAATGAAAGACTTGACGAAAATATGAGAAACTTATAGCAATTTTCGATGATTTAATGAGACTCAATCAGCTAAAGCTGATGAGTACCGATTTATACCAAAATCAAAGATTTTGACAAATCGGTATCTGGTGGTAATGACGTGAAGGTAACACCCCTTTCCATACCGAACAGGAAGGTTAAGCTTCAGAGTGCCGATGGTACTGCAGGGGAGGCCCTGTGGGAGAATAGGTCGCTGCCAGGTGAAAAAATTATTGTTCCGTGGTAGCTCAATGGTTGAGCATTCGGCTGTTAACCGAAGGGTTGGAGGTTCGAGCCCTCTCCACGGAGCCATTTTTTATTTTATAGATTAAAAACTAATAAATTTGAATATATGTGAAAGCAGATTAATAAAATTAATCTGCTTTATTTATGCTTTTGACATGGGTATAATCTTATTGCTGAAAGTCTGATACGGGAGATGTGTGGGCTATGCATACAAGAAAGGCTATTGGAGAATATCCAATAGCCTTATATTATCTAAGTCGTTAACTAACAAGTATCTTAAAGAAATAGATTTAGTTTCTGTATCTGAAGTATATTTATTAGTATACTAATTTCTTTTGAACCACTATGTACTGAACTGTGTGGGAAATCTGCTAAATAAAATAATTATTCAACTCCTACTTGATTAGTGTATCCTATTATTATGACTTTTTATTGTAAGATAAGATTAAAACTGTACTTAAAATAAGTATACTTCCTATAATATCAAATATACCAAAAGGAGTGTGAAGCCATAGTATTGACACTGTAGTTGCAGACATAGGTTCTAAACAAGAAAGTAAACTTGTTTCTGAAGCTTTAATGTACCTTGTACTATCCAAATACCAATAGAAGGAAACAAGGGTTCCAAAAACAACTACAAAAGTAATTGCTAAAATTGAATCAGTAGAGTATTCTCCTTGTATTCTCCAAAAAGGATGAACGAAGCTAAAGAATATTCCACCTAAAAGCATTCCCCAACCAATTACAATATCACACCCCCATCTTTTAATAATATATGCAGGTTGAACTACATAAAATGCAGCAGCAAATGCTGATAAAACTCCCCAGAATAAAGCTAAGTTGGAGATGGCTAGGCTATGTATATTACCTCTAGTAATGAGGAAGAACGTACCTAATAAAGCCAGCAGGATTGATAATGTTTCCCTTAAGGTAGGAAGTTCTTTAGATTTAAAGGACACATAACATACAATTATTACTGGACTCAGATATTGAAGTATTGTAGCTGTAGCAGCATTCCCATATTTAATCGATGCAAAATAACCATATTGTACGCCTATTAATCCTATGATACTAAAGAAAATTATGTTTCTCCTACCGTATTTAGATTTCCATATATTAAAGATTTTTTTACCATTCTTTAAGTATAGAAATATAAGTAGGAGTGATCCTGACAGTAAAAGACGAATATCTACAAGCCATTCTGGACTAATATCTTTTTTTTGAAAAAGATATTGAGCTACAGGTCCTGAAACACCCCAAAGCATAGAAGCGGATACTACTAGTAGTATCCCTTTCATCCTTGAATTGTTTTTTAATGTAATTTGAGTATCCATTGCAATTCCTTTCTGTGATTGTTAGTCTTGTTTACTTATCTTAGTGCCATTACTAGTGAGAATGATTGTTCCACTTATATCGGTTCTATATATTTGTATATTTTTCTTTTTAAGTTTATTTATTGTCTTTTTATGTGGATGTCCATATTTATTATTTTTTCCGCAACTTATTACTGCTATTTTAGGATTAACTTTATCCAGAAATTGTTGTGAAGTGGAGCTTGAACTACCATGATGACCAACTTTTAGTACATCAGCTGATAGATCATAATTTTTATCTATCATTTCCATTTCACTTGTTTTTTCTGCATCCCCTGTAAAAAGAAATTTGGTATTTCCATAAGTTAGTTTTAATACTACTGAATAATTATTTGTATCTGGATAACTCTTACTATTAGGTGCAAGTATTTCTGCAGTTGTATTTTTACCTAAGTCTAACTGTAATCCAGGAGTTGGAGTATCTATTTTCATATTTTTATTTTTTAATTGCTGAATCATATACTCAAAAGTTTTTGTATTAACTATTTTTTTAGGAGTATAAAACTTATCAACAGTGTATTTTTTTATTACATTTCCCATGCCACCTATGTGATCTTCATCAGGATGGGTTGCAATTACATAGTCAAGTTTTTTAATATTTTGCTTATTTAAATAGGACATCAATTTGTCCCTACTTTCATTTGGACCAGCATCTATCAAAAGGTTTTTTCCATTTACTTGTATTAATTCACTATCTCCTTGTCCTACATCTATATAATGAACTTTAAGTCCACTGTAGTTGGAAGTAGTATTTGAATTTGTATTATTTGTACACCCTGACATTAGAAATATAAAAATAAATACAATTGATAGTATATTAAAGTATTTTTTTATAAATTTCATTCAGTGTCCTCCTTTATGAATCCTATATTAATTTTCCAAATAAATATGCTTACTTATTTCTGATTTTATGTTATCTGCTAAAGATTCCCTCTCTTCTCTCGAAAGAGAATCTGTATAAATTGGCTTACATATAGTTATATTTACATTTGCAGATTTTATCATAGAATGAGCATTTCCCTCTCTTAGTTTATAACTTCCATCTATAGCAATTGGAACTATAGGTACTTTAGATTTTAAAGCCAGTTTTAAACTTCCCTTTTTAAATTCTCCTATTCTAGGGCCTTTACTTCTGGTGCCTTCAGGAAATATTACCATACTATGTCCATTATTTAATAGTTCGCTACCTTTATTTATAGACTTTATGGATTCTCTTATATCATTCCTGTTTATAAAAATACAGTTAATTTGCTTCATCCAGTAAGAAACTAATTTGAACTTTGTTAATTCTTTTTTAGCTATAAATCCTACAGTCCTATCTAAAGAAGATAGTATTATAGGTATATCTAAAAAACCTTGATGGTTTGAAACAAAAAGGCAGGGAACCTGTGGAATGTTTTCTGTACCGGTTACTTTTACAGATGCATTTATAAGCTTTAATATAAAATTAGACCATTTTTTAACAGATATATATATATAATTTTCAGCTTCCTTTTCAGAACCACTTTTTCTAATTCTGTCTAATTTTAATTTTTTAACTAATGAATAGACCATGTACAAGAAAAAAACTACATAAAATAAAAAAGTTTTTAACATAAAATTATTCCTCCTTGAAAATTCTAATTATGAGTTCATGATAATACAACATTTATTATAACATATGCAGTACTTGAAATTAGCATGGAGCCAATATTTGATTCAAAAATCCTATTATGCATTATAAAAGACCTATAATGAATATGCTACATAGAATAGCGTCAAAAACAACAAATAAACATTTGCTTATCAATAATAAAAGTGATACAATATAAGCATATTTATTATAGAAATAGCACTAATAAGCCGTGAATATGCTTATAAATATTCAAAAACAGTACATAAATATAGATTACAAAAAATAAACGCAAAATTCATATATGAAATATAATGTATAAAATAATTCAAAAAGCCATTTTGAAAGATAGGTCCAATATTAATCCGAGGAGATGAATTAAATGAAAAAAAGTTCCTATGAATATAAATTAAATAATGTAGATAGTCCTAATTTCTATAAAAATGTATTTCCCTATGATGAAATTCCAAAAATAAATTTTAATGGAGTACAAATACCTAAAGATTTACCTGAAAAAATATATATTACGGATACTACATTTAGAGATGGTCAGCAGTCAATGCCTCCGTATACTACAGAGCAGATAATTAGAATTTTTGATTATCTTCATAATTTGGATAATAATTCGGGAATAATAAAACAGACGGAATTTTTTTTATACACAGAGAAGGATAGGAAAGCTGCTCAGGTATGTATGGAAAGAGGATATGAATTTCCGGAGGTTACTTCATGGATAAGGGCTAATAAAGAAGATTTTAAATTGGTAAAACAAATGGGAATTAAAGAGACGGGAATGCTTATGTCCTGCTCAGATTATCATATATTTAAAAAGTTGAGAAAAACTAGAAAAGAAACTATGGATATGTATTTAGGTATAGTTAAAGAAGCTTTAGATAATGGAATTCGTCCAAGGTGTCATCTAGAAGATATAACTAGAGCAGACTTTTATGGCTTTGTAGTTCCACTTGTAAATAAGTTAATGGAATTATCGAAACAATCAGGCATTCCTATAAAAATAAGGGCCTGTGATACCCTTGGATTAGGAGTATCTTATAGTGGAGTGGAATTACCAAGAAGCGTACAGGCTATTATGTATGGTCTTAGGAACAATTGTGGTGTTCCTTCAGAATGTATAGAATGGCATGGACACAATGATTTTTATGCAGTAGTGAATAATTCTACAACAGCTTGGCTATATGGTGCATCAGCTGTAAATACTTCATTTTTAGGAATTGGAGAGAGAACAGGAAACTGTCCACTAGAAGCTATGATATTTGAATATGGACAGATAAAAGGAAATACTAAAAATATGAAACTTGAGGTTATAACGGAATTATCAGAGTATTTTAAAAAAGAAATGGAATATGCAGTTCCACCTAGAACCCCTTTTGTGGGAAAAGAATTTAATGTAACTAGAGCTGGAATACATGCAGATGGAATATTAAAAGATGAAGAAATCTATAATATATTTGATACGGATAAAATTTTAGGAAGGCCAGTTGTAGTAGCTGTAAATCAATATTCCGGTCACGCTGGAATTGCAGCTTGGATTAATACCTATTATAGATTAAAAGATGAAGAAAAAATTGATAAATGGGATACTAGAATTGCTAAAATTAAAGAATGGGTGGATGAACAATATAAAGCAGGAAGAACTAGCATAATAGGGAATGATGAATTAGAATTATTAGTTGATAAGATGCTGCCAGATATTTCACAAAAAAAAGAAGAAAGGGCTAGCTAGAGCAGATACAAGATTTATATAATAAATTCAATGGATTATAAGTTGAAAGTTTATCTACAACTATATAATGGAGGATAACAATGGGATTAAATGCATCACAAAAAATTATAAAAAATCATTTGGTTAAAGGTAAAATGATATTAGGAGAGGAAATAGCTATAAAAATAGATAGAACACTTACCCAGGATTCAACTGGAACTATGGCTTATCTTCAATTTGAAGCACTTGGAATAAATAGAGTGAAAACTAAAAAATCTGTAGCTTATATAGATCACAATATACTTCAATCAGGTCCAGAAAATGCAGATGATCATCTTTACATTCAGACTGTGGCAAAAAAACATGGCATATATTTTTCAAGACCTGGAAATGGAATATGCCATCAAGTTAATCTTGAAAGATTTGGAGTGCCTGGGGATACCCTTTTGGGTTCAGACAGTCATACACCTACAGGCGGAGGTATAGGAATGCTTGCCATTGGTGCTGGTGGATTAGATGTAGCAGTAGCTATGGGTGGTGGAGAATATTATATAAATATGCCTAAGATAGTAAAAGTTAACTTGAGGGGTAAGTTAAGTCCCTGGGTTACAGCAAAAGACATTATTTTGGAAATGCTTAGAAGATGTACAGTTAAAGGTGGAGTAGGGAAGATATTTGAGTATGTGGGAGAAGGAGTGAAAACTTTATCTGTACCCGAAAGAGCGACAATAACAAATATGGGAGCAGAACTTGGAGCTACTACTTCCATATTCCCAAGTGATGATACAGTACGCGATTTCTTAAAAGCCCAGGGAAGGGAAAAGGATTTTTCATATGTTCAGCCGGATGCAGATGCAGTTTATGATGAAGAAATGGAAATAAATTTATCTACTCTTGAGCCTATGGTAGCTTGTCCTCATAGTCCAGATAAAGTTGTACCAGTATCCCAGCTTAAAGATGTTAAAGTAAATCAGGTATGTATAGGAAGTTGTACTAATTCTTCTTTTGTAGATATGATGAAGGTTGCACATATATTAAAGGGAAAAACAGTTAATGAAAATGTATCACTTACTATATCACCGGGTTCAAAGCAGGTTTTAAACATGATTGCTCAAAATGGAGGACTTGCATCTATGGTAGGGTCAGGGGCTAGAATACTTGAAAGTGCCTGTGGACCTTGTATAGGTATGGGACAGTCACCATCTACAGATGCAGTATCACTTAGAACGTTTAATAGAAATTTTGAAGGAAGATCTGGAACAAGATCAGCTAAAATTTATCTTGTAAGTCCTGAAATTGCAGCTGCATCTGCAATAAAAGGCTATATTGCAGATCCAAGAGAACTGGGAGAACCTATTTATATTGAGATGCCAGATGAATTTCTTGTAGAAGATAATATGATTGCTCCTCCTGATGAAACAGGAGATAACATTAAGGTAGTTAGAGGCCCTAATATAAAGCCTTTTCCAAAGGCAAAGTCTTGTGAGAATATAACTTGTGGCAAAGTACTTACAAAAGTTGGAGATAATATAACTACGGACCATATAATGCCGTCAAATGCAAAATTGCTTCCTTATAGGTCAAACATACCTCATTTAGCTGAATACTGCTTGACTCCTTGTGATGAAGATTTTCCTAAGAAAGCAAAGGAAAATGGAGGAGGAATTATTGTAGCTGGAAGTAACTATGGTCAGGGTTCCAGTAGGGAACATGCTGCACTTGCTCCTCTTTATCTTGGAGTAAAGGCAGTTCTTGCTAAATCTTTTGCTAGAATTCATAGGGCAAATTTAATAAATAATGGAATAATACCTTTAGTTTTTGAAAATGAAGATGATTATGACAAGATAGATGTTATGGATGAACTGGTTATAGAAGATACTTTAAAACAAATTAAGAATGATGTAGTGACTGTGAAAAATAAGAATGGAAATGAAGAATACAAAATGGTATTTAATGTTACGGACAGACAGAGAGATATGATAAAGTTTGGTGGACTTTTAAATATGATGAAAGAAAATAACAAGTGATTATTGGAGGATTAAAAATGACGCATAAAGTTACTCTTATTAAAGGTGATGGTATAGGACCAGAAATTTGTGAAGCTGTAAAAAAAGTTATAGATAAGAGTGGGGCAGATATTGACTGGGAAATACTTGAGGCTGGAGCTTCAGTTTTGGATAAATATGGTACACCAATACCAGATAATATTATAGAAAGTATAAAGAAAAATAAAGTAGCACTTAAAGCACCAGTTACTACCCCTGTTGGAAAAGGATTTAAAAGTGTCAATGTAACTCTTAGAAAAAAATTAAATCTATATGCAAACATAAGGCCTATAAAAACTTATGCTGGAGTAAAATGTAGATATGATAATGTGGATCTTGTAATATTTAGAGAAAATACAGAAGATTTGTATGCAGGGATTGAGCATATGATAAATGATGAAATAGCAGAAAGCGTTAAAATAATATCTAAAAAGGCAAGTGAAAGAATAGTAGAGGCAGCTTTTCAGTATGCAATTAAAAATGGAAGAAAGAAAGTTACGGCAGTTCACAAGGCTAATATAATGAAACTTTCAGATGGACTTTTTTTAAAAACAGCTGAAAAAGTAGCGGAAAAATATAAAGGTATTCAATTTGAAAGTGTAATAGTAGATGCTATGAGTATGAAACTTGTACTCAATCCAGAGGACTATGATGTACTTGTTATGCCTAATTTATATGGAGATATTTTATCAGATATGGCATCAGGACTTATAGGCGGGCTTGGACTAGTACCAGGGGCTAATATAGGAGAAGATGCAGCAGTGTTTGAAGCTGCCCATGGTTCGGCTCCGGATATTGCAGGACAGAATAAAGCAAATCCAACGGCTATAATACTTTCGGGAGTTATGATGCTTAACTATTTAGGTGAAACAGAAGCGGCAAATAAAATTGAGATAGCTGTAGAATCTGTACTTAGAGAAGGTAAATATTTAACAGAGGATTTAGGAGGAAATGCTACTACTACTGTATTTACTAAAGCTATTATAGAGAAAATTGAAAATTGTAATTAAGTATACTTAATTTTTTTAGTTGTAGTTGAAAGTTGATAGTGGATAATTGTCAACTTTCAACTATTTAAAATCATACATAGGGCTGACATACTAATTAATTAGTAGTCAGCCCATTATTTATGGGTTAAAATAATATAAAAATTATGGGAGTGAAATTAAATTAATTTATCAAGCTTTTGCAAGAGCCTGATCCAAATCGTATATAATGTCATCAATATTTTCCACACCTATTGAAAGCCTTATAAGGTCTGGAGTAACTCCAGCAGCTTTTTGTTGTTCTTCATTTAACTCTGCATGAGTTGTACTTGCAGGGTGAATTACTAATGATTTTGCATCTGCTACATTTGCAAGTAAGGAGAACAATTTAACGCTGTTTATAAATTTCTTCCCTGCTTCAGATCCACCTTTTATTCCAAAGGTAAATATTGAACCTGCCCCTTTTGGAAGGTATTTCTTAGCTAATTCTTTGTATGGACTTCCATCAAGTTCAGGATAGTTTACCCATGCAACTTTTGGATGTTTACTTAAAAATTCAACTACTTTTCGTGTATTTTCTACATGTCTCTCTACTCTAAGAGAAAGTGATTCAAGTCCAAGTAAGAAATAAAAAGCACTTTGTGGACTTAGTGTTGCGCCTGTGTTTCTTAAAAGTTGTACTCTGGCTTTTGTAGCAAAAGCTGTAGGTCCAAGATCTGCATATACAAGCCCATTATAGCTTTCATCAGGTGTTGTAAAGTCAGGAAATTTTCCGCTTGCTGCCCAGTCAAATTTTCCACCATCTACTATAATTCCGCCTAAAGTAGTCCCGTGACCACCTATAAATTTAGTTGCAGAATGAACAACTACGTCTGCACCATATTCTATAGGTCTTACTAGATAAGGAGTTCCAAAAGTATTATCTATAATAAGAGGAATTTTGTTTTCATGGGCTATGTTTGCTACAGCTTCTATATCCAAAACATTGATTCTAGGGTTACCTATTGTTTCTGCATAAACTGCTTTAGTTTTATCTGTAATAGCTTTTCTGATGTTTTCAGGATCATCGGGATCTACAAAAGTTACATCAATTCCTAACTTTTTCAAGGTTACTGAAAACAATTCATAAGTTCCACCATAAAGTGTGCTAGCTGCAACTATATTGTCTCCTGCACTTGCTACATTTAATACAGCGTAAAGTATTGCTGCAAGTCCGGAAGATGTAGCAAGGCCTGCGCTGCCGCCTTCAAGGGCTGCTACTCTTTGTTCAAATACGTCTTCTGTTGGGTTCATTATTCTGGCATAAACATTTCCTGGTTTTTTAAGCTGGAAAAAGTCTGCGGCTTCATCGGCATCTTTAAATACAAAGGATGTAGTCTGGTAAATTGGAACTGCTCTTGCACCTGTAGTTGGGTCAGGCACCTGGCCTGCATGTACTTGTAATGTTTCAAATCCTAATTTTCTTTCTTCACTCATTTTTTCGTCCTCCTAATACCTTTTAATATTTTGAGCGAAACTTCTATAACCTGGCAGAATAAAAAAATCTTCTTGTAAGATAAGTTACAAGAAGATTCTATCTTCATGCTTCTCATCTTTCAGGTTAACACCTGCTGGAATTAGCACCGTTGAATGAAAATGATCATTCAGGTTGCCGGGCATCATAGGGCCAGTCCCTCTGCCACTCTGGATAAGAAGTTCCGTATTCGATTGAGAAAATCATACCAGACATAGATAAGGTTTGTCAATAGAAAAATAAAAAAATATTGAGAAAATTTCATATTACGAATTATAGTAAAATAGTCATGTAAATAGTATTGACAATTGATAGTTAAAGTATTAATATTAAAGCACTTTTATCACGAGAGGTGGAGGGACTGGCCCAGTGAAACCCAACAACCGGCACTAAAGTGCATCGGTGCTAATTCCTGCAGAATAAAACGAATTCTGAAAGATAAGGAAAGTTGATTTTGTCAAATTTAAAGCTGCTTTTTTGATTGAAGGGCAGCTTTTGTAGTTAATAGTTAAAAATGAAGAATTAATAGTTAATGTGCAAAATTTGAGTAAATAAATATTAATTTTAAATAGTATTAATGTATATTTATACAATCATAAAATATTAAATAATTTGATTTGTATTGTAGAAAATTTGTTTAAAGTTTAAAATTTTATACAAGAAGTAATGGATTAAATAATTTGAACATGAAACTTGTATTTGAAAAAGGAGTGCAGCAAATGTTATTTAAAGATTTATTAAATAAGTTTAGTAACAAATTTGTTTTTTTTGATGGAGCTATGGGAACCATGCTTCAAAGAGCAGGACTTAAAGTAGGTGAACTTCCAGAAACATTAAATATAACAAATTCAGAGATTATAAGAAAAGTACATAGGGAATATTTAAACGCAGGATCAGATATCATAATAACAAATACTTTTGGTGCTAATGAACTTAAGTATAGTTCTTCTGATTATACAATAAAAGATGTAATTACAGCTGGAGTAAAAATTGCAAAGGAAGAGGCAAAGGATAAATTAGTAGCACTTGATATAGGACCTACAGGACAAGTTATGGAGCCTACAGGAAGTTTAAGTTTTGAATCTGCATATGAATTATTTAAAAGTCAAGTAATTATAGGGGAAAAAGCGGGAGCAGATATAATTCTAATAGAAACTATGTCTGATTTGTACGAAGCAAAGGCAGCTATTCTTGCGGCAAAAGAAAATAGTTCTCTTCCAATATTTTGTACAATGACTTTCCAGCAGGATGGAAGAACTCTAATGGGAACAGATCCAAAAACTATGGTATTTGTGCTTGAATCGTTGGGGGTGGATGCCCTTGGAGTGAATTGTTCCTTGGGACCGGGAGAATTGCAAGATATTGTAGATGAAATCTTAAAGTATTCTTCTATACCCGTTATAGTTCAGCCTAATGCAGGACTCCCAAAGTATGATGGCGAAAATACGATTTATGATATAACTTCAGATGAATTTGCAGAAAATGTAGTGATTATGGCAAAAAAAGGAGTTAGGTTTTTTGGAGGATGTTGTGGAACAAGTCCTGAATTTATAAAAACTATGGTAAAAAGTTTGAAAAATATAGTACCTTTAGATATAAAAGAAAAAAATTATACCACAGTGTGTTCAGCCAGGGATACTGTGTTCCTAGGTAATAGGATAAAATTTATAGGGGAGAGAATTAATCCTACAGGTAGAGACATTTATAAGAAAGAGCTTAAGGAAGGAAAGGTAAATTTTATACAGAAAGAAGCAGTGAAGCAAAAAGAAGAAGGAGCACATATACTTGGGCTTAATGTAGGACTACCTGAGATTAATGAAGTTCAAACTATGAAAGAAGCAGTAAAAGCAATACAAAAAGTAGTACAATTACCTATAGATATAGACAGTCCAAATCCTAAAGTTTTAGAGGCTGGAGTTAGAGTTTATAACGGTAAACCTATAATAAATTCAGTAAATGGTAGAAAAAAGTGCATGGAAGAAGTATTTCCAATAGTAAAGAAGTATGGAGGCTGTGTTATAGCCTTAACTATAGACGAAAATGGAATACCTGATACTGCAGAGGGTAGGGTAAAGATTGCAGAAAAGATAATCAAAACTGCCGAAAACTATGGAATCAAGAGAAAGGATATAATAGTTGATTGTCTTACGCTAACTGCATCTGCTCAACAAAAGGAAGTGCTTGAGACAATAAAGGCCATAAAGATTCTAAAGGAACAATTTGGAGTAAAGACTACTCTTGGTGTAAGTAATATATCCTATGGACTACCTAGAAGATGTATATTAAATAGAACTTTTCTTGCACTTGCTCTTCAGGCAGGACTTGACTTGCCAATAATAAATACAGCAGACAAAGGCGTGAAAGATATTATTTCAGCTTTTGAGGTTTTAACAAACATAGATAAAGAAGGAAAGGAATATGTAAAAAAATATAGCGGTAAATCTGAAGGTGAAAAAGCAAAATGGGGAAGCGATATTCCTAATTCAGGTGAAAATGATAAAAATCTAAAACAGACCATTATTGATGGAATGGAAGAGGAAGCAGTAGAGTTAACTTGTAAGCTTTTGAAAAGTAAGAAGGCAGTAGATATAGTAAATTCTTATATAATTCCAGCGTTAGATGAGGTAGGCGTACAATATGAGAACAAGGATATATTTTTACCACAGTTAATACAATCAGCTGAAACTGTAAAACAAGCTTTTGAAATAATAAAGAAAGATATGCTTAAAAGTGGCGAAAATAAGATATCCAGGGGAAAAATAATACTTGCTACTGTTAAAGGAGATATACATGATATAGGAAAAAATATAGTTAAAGTGCTTTTGGAGAATTATGGATTTGAAGTTATAGATTTGGGAAGAGATGTAGATATTAGTGAAGTAGTAGATGCTATAATAAAAAATAACGTAAAGTTAGTAGGACTCAGTGCACTTATGACAACCACCGTAAGTAATATGAAAAAGACTATAGATGCTATAAGAGATAAGGGGCTTCAATGTAAAGTTGTAGTAGGTGGAGCAGTATTAAATCAAAATTATGCAGATATGATAGGTGCAGATTATTATGCTAAGGATGCTAGAGAAACTGTAAAGATAGCAGAAGAATTATTTTCAGTTTAGGATAAACAGAGTTCTTGGCATCAGATGGAGTTTTGACTCCACCTAATGCTTAGAAATCGTTATCCAGGGACATATCTGCTCTTTACTCCCACTTGGAGAAGTGGAAGTATTAGAGCAGGTAGTCATCGGATAAAAATAATTTTTATGGAATATTTAATGTGTTTAATATACAATAATATGTAAGAGACACAATATTAAAATAGATTTTGGGAGATATAAAAATGGGTGAGAAGATTAATAAAAAAGATGTTAAATATGTACCAGAGATAAGAGGAGTACTTAGAGGGCATATGATAAATTTCCCTGGTGTAATAAGAGAGGCCAGCGGCATAATAGTTTTTGGAAAAAGAATAAAATCTTTTGCATTTACCACGGATATAGCAGTTATAAAAAATATAGATGCAGATGCAATTTTAGCAGTTTATCCTTTTACACCCCAATCAGTTATAACAGAGTCATTAGTTACAGCTTCTGATGTACCCATATTTTGCGGTGTAGGGGGTGGACTTACCACAGGAAAAAGGGTTGTAAACTTAGCATTAAATGCTGAATTTACCGGAGCTATGGGGGTAGTGTTAAATAGTCCTACATCTAATGAAATTGTAAGAGCTGTTAGAGAGGCTATTGACATTCCTATTATAGTTACAGTAGTATCTGAAAGAGATGATATTCAAAAGAGAATGGAATCGGGAACTTCCATATTAAATGTATCTGCGGGTAAGAATAGTGCTTCTCTTGTGAGAAAAATAAGAGAAAAATATAAGGATATTCCGATTATAGCTACAGGGGGAAGGACTAAGGAAAGTATAGAGGAAACGATAGAAGCAGGTGCAAACGCTATTTCATATAGTCCTCCTTCTACGGCAGAATTGTTTAAGGGGACTATGGAAAAGTACAGGAATATGTAATAAACAGGGGCTCTGTTCAAAGCAATGTAAGAAGTTGCTATTGAAGCAGCCTCTTTTATTTTTGAATAAACAGAGAAATATGTATAAGTACAGAATAAAAATAGTATGGAAAAAACAAAAAAGGTATTGAATAATTATAATGTTAAATGTATAATTATTTATATATTTAACCTAAGGAGTTAAAAATAATAATTATAGAAAAGGGGAAAAAAAATGAAGAAGTTAAAAAAGACAATAATTGTAATGTTGACAATTGTTTTTGCAGCTGCTTTATTTGCAGGATGTGGGAGCAGTAACAGTAATAGCGGAGATGAACAAAAAGGACAGAATGCTTTAGAGAGGGTAAAAAAAGCAGGAGTTCTAAAGGTAGGACTTGAAGATTCTTTTCCACCAATGGAATTTAGAGATAACCAAAACGTACTTAAAGGTTTTGATATAGATATGGCAAACGCTATAGGCAAAAAGCTGGGAGTAAAGACTCAATTTGTAGGTACTGAATTTAATGGAATAATTTTAGCACTTAACTCTGGAAAATTTGATGTTATAATATCAGGACTTAGTATTGATGAAAAGAGAAAAAAGCAAATAGATTTTTCACAGCCTTATATACAAAATGCACAAATTATAGTTACTAAAAGCGGAAATGAAGCAATTAAGACTTCAAAAGATTTAGCTGGAAAGAAAGTAGGAGTAGGACTTGGTACAACTAGTGAAAAAGTTGTTCAAACGTTACAAGGTATAAAAGAAGTTAAAAAATATGATAAGACTACAGAAGAACTTCAGGATTTATTAATAGGAAGAATTGATGCGGTTATAGTAGATGAACCAGTTGGAAAATATTATATATCTAGTCCTGACAAGAAAGGAAAATATACAGTACTTAATGAAAAACTTACTAATGAACCTATGGGAGTAGGATTTAAAAAGGGAGACAAGGAACTTGAGACAGCAGTACAAAAAGCATTAGATGAGTTAAAAAAGGATGGAACAATGTCTAAAATCTCTACTAAATGGTTTGGAGAAGATATATATAAATAGTATATGCAAAAAGAAAGTGGGTAAAGTAAGTGAATATAGAGTTTATTAAAAATATATTACCTATTTTATTAAAGGGTAGCGTAATGACAATTGAACTTACAGTAATCACCTTGATATTAGGAACTATGCTTGGAGTATTTTTGGCACTCCTGAAATTGTCTAAAAATATCGTATTAAAATTAGTATCAAGTTTCTATACATGGATATTTAGAGGAACTCCTTTACTGCTGCAGCTATTTTTCTTCTACTATGGATTACCTTTTATTGGAATAGAACTTACTCCTTTTACCGCAGCTATATTAGGACTTGGCTTAAACTGTGGTGCATATATGGCTGAGATAATAAGAGGTGGAATACAGTCTATAAACAAAGGACAATTTGAAGCAGCAAAAGCTCTTGGATTTAGTTATGTAGAGACTATGAGGAAAATTATTTTACCACAAACCTGGAAGATAATAATACCACCAGTAGGAAATGAATTTATATCTATATTGAAGGATACTTCATTGGTATCTACTATAGCTATGGTTGAACTTATGAGGTCAGCTCAGCAGATATATGCAAGCAGCTTTGATCCAATATCTGTATTTTTAACTGCAGCAATATTGTATCTTATAATGACAACTGTATTTACAACTGTATTTGGAATATTCGAAAGAAGATTGGCTATTTACAGTTAGAAATTAGAGTAATTTTAAGTGGAGGTTTGATTTATGGAAAATGCTATTTTAAATAATGGCGAAAATTTAGATAAAAATGAATATATGATAGAAGCGTCTAATTTAACTAAGAGTTTTAATAATCTTTTAGTTTTTAAAGATTTAAATGTGAAAGTAAAGAGAGGTGAGGTCCTCGTAGTTATAGGGGCCTCGGGATCAGGAAAAAGTACACTTTTAAGATGTCTAAACCATCTGGAGGAATTAGATAGTGGAACTATAGTTATAGAAGGGGATAAGCTAAACCCTAAGGACAAAAAAATGCTTCGAAAAATAACTACAAAGATGGGAATGGTTTTTCAAAATTTTAATTTATTTCCACATATGACAGCTGTTCAAAATGTTATGGAAGCTCCACTAGTTGTAAAAAAAGAAAAAAAGTCAGAGGTTTTACAAAGAGCTAAGCAACTTTTAAGTAAGGTGGGACTTGCAGATAAGATGGAATATTATCCATCTAAACTCTCAGGTGGACAGCAGCAGAGGGTTGCTATTGCAAGGGCTCTTGCAATGAATCCGGATATAATGTTGTTTGATGAACCAACATCAGCCTTAGACCCTGAACTTGTGGGGGAAGTTTTGAATGTAATGAAGGATCTGGCTAAGGAAGGTATGACAATGGTAGTAGTAACTCACGAAATGGGGTTTGCCAGAGAAGTAGCTGATAGGGTTATATTTATGGATGGAGGAAAGATAGTTGAGCAGGGGACTCCAGAGGAAGTATTTTCACATCCAAAAGAAGATAGAACTAAGGAATTTTTAAATAAAGTTTTAAAATAAAAAGTCAGTATTTTAAATACTTTTATTTGTCTAAGCTATTTATTAAAATTTAAATATATATGGAGGGCGAATTCATGAAAGATAAAGTTGTGTTAGCATATTCAGGAGGATTAGATACATCAATTATTATTCCTTGGTTAAAGGAAAATTACGACTTAGAGGTTATTGCAGCTTGTATAAATGTAGGACAAGATGATGACATGGAAGAAGTAGAAAAGAAAGCCATTAAAACAGGGGCCTCTAAAGTATATATTGAGGATTTAAAGGAAGAATTTGTGAAAGATTATTTATTTAAGGCAGTAAAGGCCAATATATTGTATGAGGACGCGTATTTTTTAGGTACATCTCTTGCAAGACCACTTATGGCCAAGAGATTAGTTGAAATAGCTCATGCAGAAGGAGCAAAATATATAGCTCACGGATGTACAGGAAAGGGAAACGATCAGGTACGTTTTGAGGTTGGGGTAGCAAGTTTTGATCCTACAATAAAGATAATAGCACCTTGGAGAATATGGGACATAAAGTCCAGAGAAGATGCTATAGATTACGCAAATTCAAAGGGAGTAGATGTTCCTGTAACTAAGGAAAAAATATATTCAAATGATAAAAACATCTGGCATGTAAGTCATGAAGGTGGGGATTTAGAGGATCCAAGAAATGAGCATAAAACAAGTATGTACTTTATGACTACTACACCGGAAAAAGCGAAAGATGAAGACACATATATAGAGCTTTATTTTGAAAAAGGGGAACCTAAAAGATTAAATGGAAAAGAATTAAGCCCTTTAGATATGATGGAACAGCTAAACAAAATAGGTGGAGAAAATGGAATTGGAATAGTTGATATGGTGGAGAACAGACTGGTTGGCATGAAATCCAGAGGTGTATATGAAACTCCTGGTGGAGCAATATTATATGCTGCACATACTGCTCTTGAAAGATTAACTATAGACAAGGATACTTTTCACTATAAACAATTAGTATCTCAAAGATATGGTGAACTCGTATATGATGGACTTTGGTTTGGAAGCCTTAGAGAGGCACTGGATGCTTTTGTTGAGTCTACTCAGGAAAATGTAACAGGAACAGTAAAATTAAAGTTATATAAAGGAAATATAATGCCAGCAAGTATAGATGCTATACATCCTCTATTTAATGAAAGTATATCTTCTTTTGGTGCAAGTGATTTATATGACCATAAAGATGCAGATGGATTTATTAAAATCTTCAGCTTACCTTCTAAAATAAGAGCTGCAGTAAAAAAGGAAAAGGAAAATTAATATGAAACTCTGGGGAGGAAGATTTAAAAAATCTGAAAGCAAGCTTATGGAGGATTTTAATAGTTCTCTTAGCTTTGATAAGCTTCTTTATAGTGAAGATATAGAGGGAAGTATGGCCCATGTAAAAATGCTTTCCAAATGCAATATACTATCTAAAGAAGAAGGAGAATCCATATTAAAAGGACTGCAATCTATTTTAAGTGACATTGAAGATGGAAAACTTAAAATAGAAGGAGATTATGAGGATATACACACTTTTGTAGAGGTAAATTTAATAGAGAGAGTAGGACAGGTAGGAAAGAAACTTCATACTGCTAGAAGTAGAAATGACCAAGTAGCAGTAGATTTTAGATTATACTGTAAAAAAAGCGCATTAGAAGTTATAAAGAACATAGAGAAACTTCAAGATGTAATTAAAAATCTTGGAGAAAATAACAATATAATGATGCCTGGGTATACACACCTTCAAAGGGCACAAGTTGTAACTTTTAAGCATCACATAATGGCGTATTACAATATGTTAAAAAGAGATAAGGCAAGAATATCAAATGCAGTTGAAATTATGGATGAAAATCCACTTGGATGCTGCGCTCTTGCTGGAACAACTTATAATATAGATAGAAGTTTTACTGCAAAAGAATTAGGTTTTAAAAAGCCTGTAGATAACTTTTTAGACGGTGTAAGTGATAGGGATTATGTCCTTGAGCTATTATCGAATTTTTCTATAATAATGATGCACTTAAGCCGTTTAAGTGAAGAACTTATATTATGGAGCAGTAAAGAATTTGATTTTGTACAAATAGATGATGAATTTTCTACAGGAAGCAGCATAATGCCCCAGAAAAAGAATCCCGATGCTGCAGAACTCATAAGGGGCAAAACAGGGAGAGTATACGGTTCGCTCATGTCACTGCTTACCACAATGAAAGGCATTCCTCTTGCCTACAATAAGGATATGCAGGAAGATAAAGAACAGTTTTTTAACTCCTTAGATACTGTATTAAGCTGTCTTAAAGTTATGAGTGGTATGCTCTCCACATTAAAAATCAAAAAAGACAATACATTTAAAGCTGTTAAAAGAGGATTTTTAAATGCTACAGAAGCGGCTGATTACTTGGTTAATAAAGGAATGGCTTTTAGAGATGCCCATAAAGTAATTGGTGAAATTGTATTGTATTGTGAAGAAAGAGATAAGGCTATAGAAGATGTTTCTGTAGACGAATTGAAAAAGTTTAGCTCTCTTTTTTCAGATGATGTATATGAATTTATAAATTATGAAAATACATTAAATAGAGGAATTAAGAAAAATCTCAGATAGTATGTAAAATTAAGGCGTAAGTAGAAGACTTTTATAATTGTTTTCCACTTACGCTTATAATTATTTGACTTCTTTTGTATCCCCAGTGCTTCTTTCATTTCCGAAAAACGAAAGTGCATACAACCCTCCTAGTCCTACAAGTGCGTATATTACTCTAGTAGCTGTTGACATTGTTCCAAATAGTGATGCTACGAGATCAAATCTAAAAAAGCCAATTAGTCCCCAATTTAACGCACCTATTACAACCAATGTTAGTGCAATTATATCTAATGTTCTCATAATTACATCTCCTTTTTATTTTTATACAAAAGTATTATTTGCATATTTTATAAAATTTATGAGTTTAAATAAAAAGAAAATGAAAATGAAAAAAGAAGGTAAATAACAAGTTATTCATCTAAAACATCGATATCAATGCTTCTATCTACAGGTTGAAATAAAGATATTATTGTATCAGTTCTTTGAACTCCATCTACGGATTGAATTTTATTCATAAGTAGATTTTGTAAATCAGTAATATTTTTACATAGAACCTTTACAAATATAGAATAATCTCCTGTTGTATAATGGATTTCCACGATTTCTTTTATTTGTTTTAATTCATCTAGTGAATTATTAAAAGACTTAGCTTTATCTAAATAAATGCCTATAAAGCCACATACGTCAAATCCAATTTTTGAATTGTCGATTATAAGCTTAGTACCTTTTATTATGTCCATGTCCTCCATTTTTTTAACTCTAACATGTATGGTTCCACCGCTTACGTGGCATTGTCTAGCTATTTCTAGAAAAGGAGTCCTTGAATCCTTCAAAAGAATTTCAAGAATTTGAAGGTCTAAGTCATCTAAACCATTAATTTTTAAGCTCAATTTATATTCCTCCTTTTAAAGTTATCCGTATTTTTTCTGAAAACTTTAAATTAGTATGTGTACAATAACATTATAACAGAAATTTTGATAAATTAATAATTGTAAACCTTATCATTAATTAATAATTTATGAATTTTTAATTTTAGGTATATTAAAATGATAAATTTATAAAAAAACATAATATTAATTAATGATATTGCAAAATACGTAAAAAAGTATTATTATATTGGTAATGAAACTAGAGAAAAGATATTCATTGAGAATTTATATAAATTGTTTAGGGAGGCCACATATATGAAAACATATGTATTGAAAGATGAAAAGGAATTAAAACTTTTAGATGAAACTATGGAAAAAATTAGAAGAGAAAAATTGCCTACTATACTTGGTATACAACAAGCTATATTGAGGGCAGTAGATGATTATATGTATAAAAATGGAGTAGTTAGACTTTTACCTAACATGCTGGCACCTATAACAGATCCACTTTGCCATAGCGTAGAAGAGTGTGCAATTACTTATCAAGGACAAGAATTTAACTTAACAAAGTCCATGATATTTCATAAACAAATAGCTCTTTCAAGTCCAAACTTACAGAAAATTTATATTGTATCTCCAAATGTAAGATTAGAGTTACCAGAAAGAGGAGATAAGAGGCATTTATTTGAGTTTACTCAAGTTGATTTTGAATTTAAAGATGGTACAATGAATACAGTATTTGAATTTATGGAAGGTCTCGTAAAATATGTATTTGACTATATAAAAGAAGAATGTAAGGACAAGTTTGAAAAATTAGGAATAGGAACATCTCACTTAAATATAACAGGTCCTTTTGAGAGATATACAACTCAAGAGTTAAAAGCAAAATATGGAGATGATTTTGAAGCTATAGCCTCACAAAAAGCAACACAACCATTCTGGTTAATAAACCATAAGAGGGAATTCTATGATGCTGAAGATTTGAATAACAGAGGTACTTATAGAAACTATGATTTAATATGGCCTATGGGTTATGTAGAAGGATTAAGTGGCGGAGAAAGAGAATATAAATATGATAGAATAATTACAAGAATGAGAGAAGCTAAAATGGATGAAAGTTTACTTAGAAACTACATTGAGCTTGCAAAAAGAGGAGAACTCCCTAAAACAGCAGGAGCTGGTTTTGGAGTTGAAAGAATGACTAGATTTGTATGTCAACAAAAAGAAATTGATGATGTGACTGTATTTAGTAGAAAACCAGGAAAAGAAAAATATATATTCTAAAAGAAGGCTGTCTAAAATGGACAGCCTTCTTAGTTATTTGCTTAGAAATTTTACTGTCATACAGGTTTTCAGACAAATAAATAGAAAAGGTATTGATATAAGTTAGAAAGTATATAATAATATATATAGACAAACTAAGGGGGGAGAACAAATGCCTTTATGGTTACAAGTACTATTACAGGTAGCATTTATTGCGATAATATTTTTATTTGTATATAATCAATTAAAAATACGTATTTTATACAAGTTTCATCCAAACAGATGGATAATTCTTTTATTGTCTATAGCAGCTTTTTTCTTGCCTACAATAATAGCGGCCTATTTTAGATATAACTTAAATGGGAGTGTATGGCAATACATATCTTCTGCTGTATTTTTAGTTTTATTTTTATGGTTTGTGGATTTAAGAAGCGGTGCCATATATGATGTAAAGGGTTCACAAAAAGAAAAGAACATAAAGATAAAGCCTAAAGCTAAGCCAAATAGAGCAAAACATAATAAAAACAAAAAGTAAGTTTTTTATACAAATTAAAAGTCTACTTATAGGTAGACTTTTAATTTGTATAAAAAAAATCCACATGGGGGAGCATGTGGATAAATAGGGGATATTTATTAACCTTTTAATACATATTCATGATATCATATATTTTTACATAAATCAATATTTTTTATTTATAAATGCTATTTTTCGACACTAATTATGAAACAGTACATATGAATTAAGGAACGTACATTTTACTTAAATATATTATCGGAAGTAGTAGGAATTGTAATAAAAACGTTGACAAAACACAAATAACTGATATATAATGAAAACATAAGGTATACATATGCTAACATGTATATACAGGTTATTGCCTTATTAAAAAATATATAGTTTATATCTGTAATTTTTTTAGTAAATAAATTACAGCTTATATTTACCAGATTATTATTTAGTTTTAAACTTCCATTTCTGAGACCCCCATCTCTAGATAATAAAGTGATTACTTGAGCTATCACTTGGGAAGAAGAGGCAAATATGCATCTGGATCATAGAGTCTTAAGTGTACTTGAAATTAAATTTTATGTATGCTCAGGACTCTGTTTATTAATGACTTAATTTTTGAAAGCCTATAATATTGACAATGACGTTTTATAATTCTAATATTATAATTATGTTAAAATTGTTTTATATGGATTAGATGAAATTTAATAAGGAGTAGTAAATAATGAAAAACTCTATATATTGTAAAATAGCTGATGATATACGTGATAAAATTATTAGTGGCGAACTTAAAACAGGGGATGATTTGCCTTCTGAAACAGCTTTATGCAGTGAATATAGTACAAGCAGGATGACGGTTAGAAAGGGACTTACTATTTTATCCAATGACGGATACATATATTCTATACCAGGAAAAGGATATTTTGTACAAAAGCCTAATTACAACAAATATACTATTTTTTATAGTGAGAGAAACAATTTGATAAATGATGTGGATCGCATAAAACTTCTATCTGTAGATGTTGTTTTGCCTGATGATAAACTTGCAACTAATCTTCGTATAAGTAAAAATAGAAAGATAATAAGAATTAGAAGATTGTTTTATACACAAGGGGATCCTATGGCTTATGATTTAAAATATCTAGTATACCAAAAGGGAGTTCCAATTATAGAAAATGAAATCGAAAATGCTACTTTCCCAGAAATGATGTCCAATAGGGCTTCTCTTTATAGTTTAAATAAGGAAATTGTAATGTATGCTAAAATGCCTGGAGAAGAGATTAAAGAACTTTTAAAAATGTATGATGAGGTTGCGCTATTTGTTGTAGAACAAAAATTAAATGATGTTAAAGACAAGCCAATTGGGTTTGGAATAACTTACTTTAGAGGAGATTATATTAAATTACACGGGGTTAGTCAATAAAAGTAGGTTTTAATTACTAAAAAGTTTTTAAAATGAAATAAATATTAAAAAAACAATCTATAAGTAACATATAGATTGTTTTTTCTCGTATGGGCGATTTTTACGTTGAAAGTTATAAAAATATGGAAGGTAAACTAACTTCAGAGCTATAGAGTCTAAAATGATTTAAGTTGAATAATTACAAATTTTGTTATAAAATTTAAGAGTAAACGTTTCAAAACGCTAATTTATCTTATATTTAAGGAATATGGAGGTATGTAAATGGAAAAGATATACAAAGAAGTGGTAAAACTTTTACAGAAAGAAGAAAGTTTTGTAATAGCGACTATATTTGATAAAACTGGTTCGGCACCACGTACTGCTGGTGCTAAGATGGTAGTTAGAAATGACGGTTCAATTATTGGAACCATAGGTGGAGGACGTTTAGAAGCTGATGCTATAGGTCTTGCTAAAAAGTCACTGTCTTTAAAACAAACTGTAATGCAGTCTTTTGATTTAACTCACAATGATGTAGCTTCTATGGATATGATTTGTGGCGGTAAAGGTGAGATTTTAATAGATTTTATAGATGCTCAGGATGAAAATAATCGAATAATTTATGAAACAGTAGTAAAAATTCAGGAAAAGAGGGAAAAGGCATGGTTTATTACAGTACTAGATAATGTCTCTGGTACTTCTAATTTGAGATGCCAACAATGCATAGTAAAACCAGATAAAACTCTTATTGGTAAAATTGATTGTGATCCAAATATATTAGAGAAACTGATAGCTGGACCAGCAAAAATATCAATACATGCTGAAGTAATAGATAATCAGCGTTTTTTAGTAGAACCTTTACGTCCTGAAGGAACAGTTTATATTTTTGGGGCAGGGCATGTATCTCAAAGAATTGCACCTTTAAGTGAAACAGTTGGTTTTAGAACAGTAGTATTAGATGATCGTGAAGAGTATGCTAATCGCAGCAGATTTTCAGAACCTACAGAACTTATGGTCATTGATTCATTTAACAAATTACCAAATTTACATATTGATGAAGATAGTTATTTAGTGATTGTGACTAGGGGACATCTTTATGATAGAGTTGTTCTAGAGCAGGTACTTCGCAGTAATGCCAAATATATTGGCATGATAGGAAGTAAGAGTAAGAGAGATAAGATTTTTACTCAATTACTTAATCAGGGATATGCAAAAGAAGAAATTAGAAGTGTTTACTCACCAATAGGTACAAGTATAGGAGCAGAAACACCAGAAGAAATTGCAGTAAGTATTGTAGGAGAACTGATTAAAGTAAGATCAGAAGGTGAAAATACAAATTCTAGGGAAAATGGTAATAATTCTAATATATGTTGTAATTAATTATGAGCATGTCAAGAATACCTTTAGAAAAGAATATTTTTGACATGCTATTTTTTAGATAGTGATAAACTAAAAAATTATTTAATTAGTGACGGATTTAGGTCTATTTCAAAAGGACCAATTGAAGAAAAAGTATATTGAAGGTGATTTAATTTTAACTTGTCTCCTATTCCATTTTTTATTTGATAAAAAACTTTAATATTACCATTACTTTGACTAATATTACTTTGACCATCTCCGTCAGTAACGCTTTCAAATAAAATATTTGAAGTTTGTAATCTTGAATTGCTGTCATTTATATAATTGTAAATTAACTCTATACTGTCATTTGATAAACGGTTTATACTAATAATTTTGAATTTAAATCCCTTATAGTTAACTATCTTGTTTAAAATGCTTTTGCCTGATTTGGGAATATCTAATTCTAAGTTAAAATCAGAAGTTTCATCGTTAAAATTATTAAGATCATTATTAATAGAATTGAAATTAATACTATCAGTATGATAAACTACATTTGAAACGGTTAACTTTAACTTTTTGCCAGTGAGTTTGCTTAAATCAAATAAAGATTCATTTCCTTGATCTAAATAATTAATATTGTTATGCCCATATACTGCGTTATTATATTCATCAGAAATTATAATATTGGAATCTTGTATAGAATTATTATTTATTAATTTTGTATTAATTGGTTCATTTAACCCTAATTTTTTACTTTCTTCAAAGGTTCCTCGATTAACTTTATCTATTATTTTTGATTTAAAATCGGGTAAGGTATCTGTAAAATAATAATCTACTTTTAAAATATTTCCATCTCTTTTTAATGAAGTCACGTTTAGTGTAGTTATTCCATTAGTTGCAGTATACAACACTTTTGATTCAGCAGCTTCTTTAAAATCGGAACTTTTTATTTTAAAAGTTGCTTTAGTAAATTTTTTATCATTAGCTATAATACTTAAAGTATAACTATTAGCTTTTTTTACATTACCGTTGTATTCTGCTCTATATGAACCTATGTGATTATCTGGCATCATGGCAAGATTGTTGCTCCGATGAAGTTCATAGGAATTACCATAATTGTCTGTAATAGTGTAATAAGATCGTTTAAGCTCTTCAGGTTCAATAGTTAAAGTAACTATAATTTTATTATTGTCTATATACATGTTAGCTAAAGTTATATTACCTTGTTTAATACTGCTTTTAAGAATTTTGGGTTTATCTGAGGAAACTTTTACTTCTCCAATACCAGATATGACAGTGAGTTTTTCTATCATATTAGCTAAAACATTCCTTTGGGATATGAGTATAGGAATGGTTATCAGAAGGATGATTGCTGCTGCGATAAAATTTCTTTTACTCTTAGATTTCCTAGGCTTTACTTTATTAATAATATCTTTACAGATTTTTTTCTTTTCAAATTCATTGAGGTCATCACTGCTAAATTCATTTTCATTTATATTAATATCATTTAAAAGTTTTAAAACATCATCTTCATTCAAATTTAAATTCATTTTGATACCTCCATTTCACCCGAAATGTTTAATTTTTTTATAAGTGAATTTTTAGTGCGCCATAATCTATTGTAGATAGCCCCTTTTGATAAATTAAAATTTTTACACAAGGTTTCCATATCTTCATCCAAAAGGTATTTTCGTATAAACAGTTCTCTGTCCAGCTTATGCTCATATTGCAAAAGCTTTATTAATTCTTCTTTCTTTTCCCTCAATATATATTCATTTTCAATATCAGTATTAGAGATTAACATTTGTTCTTCTATCTGAAGGTTGTCCTGTTTAACTAAGCTTCTTTTATAATCTATAGCCTTATATTTACTTACAGCTAAAAGCCAATTCTTAAATGAAGATTTTTCAGGATTATATAAGTGACTTTTATTCCATATTAAAAGATATACATCATTAATACATTCTTTTGCATTTTCATAATTATCGTTTCCAAGTACATTTAGTACAACTTTAAAAACTAAATTACAGTAAATATTAATTATGTATTCTAAGGCTGCAGGATTTTTTCTTTTAAGTTCTAATAAAAAGTTTTTATCGTTAATTTTCATTTTTAACTCCTTTCGTATTATCTTATCTAGGCGTTTGCGAAACGCTGTAACCCGCATAAATGCGGGATATTTTTTGTCGTAAAATAAAATAACTCCTCACTGATTTATGGTAAAATTGAATTGTAAAGAAACAAAATCACCATATACCTCAGAA